>NZ_JBVHLU010000015.1:70156-156086 GCF_055558835.1 Embleya sp. NPDC025285 | reverse complement strand
ACGGGGTGTCCCCCTCCCCCCCCCCCCCCTTCCCCCCCCCCCCTCCCCCCCCCCCCCCCCCCCCCCCCCCCCCCCCCCCCCCCCAAGCCCGAGTCGCCGTGGGCACGTTGGCGGTACAAGGAGGGCCCGGGGCGCACCTCGCCGCACGCGGACACCAAGCTGGCCCGCTCGTTGCGCCGCTTCCCGCCCGACCGGCGCACGTGGTGGGACCACACCAAGGACTTCGTGGCGGGCGCGCCGCACCGGTAGGACGTGCGGGGCGGCCAGGCGGGCCGCCCCGACGCGTCGCCGGTCTACAGGTTGGGCAGCACCTCGTTCTCGAACAGGCGCAGGCTCTCCCACGCCAGCTCGGGCGGGATGCCGCCCATCATCGGGTGCAGGATCGCGAACGCCGCGTCGCCCTGGGCCTTGAGCTCGGCCACCAGGGTCTGGGGTGTGATCACCCGGTACTGACCGCCCGCGCGCAGTTCGTCGGCGTCGGTGACGCTCGCGTAGCCGCCCACACCCGACGTGCCCGCCTTCGCCATCGTCTCGCCGTAGGCGTTGACCTCGTGCAGCGCGTGCGGCGCGATCCTGTCCCAGTCCCGGTCGGGATCGTTCGAGAGGTGGAAGAAGCTGGTGTCGCCGCCGAAGTACGGGCCCGGGTCCTCCTCGCCGAGCTTGACCTTCTCGTCCCGGTAGAACTCCCAGATCGCCGGATTCGAGGGCATGAACCCGTCGGCGATCCGCGCGGCGCGGCGCGCGGCGGCCTCGACGCTGCCGCCGAGGATGATCGGCGGTCCGCCCTTCTGAAACGGCTCCGGGGTCACCCGCACGGTCCGGCCGCGGAACTCGAACTCCTCGCCCGTCCACGCCTTGCGCAGTGTCTCGACGGTCTCCACGGTGCGCTTGACCCGCTCGCGCATCGGCACGTCGTACATCGCGAACTCGGCGTCGACGTAGCCGTTGGTGAGCACCACGTTGACCCGGCCCTGGCTGAGCAGGTCGAGCACCGCGAGTTCCTCGGCCAGGTGCAGCGGGTCGTGCAGCGGCGCGGGTATCGCCGCGATGGTCACGCCCATGTTCCGGCTCCGCGCGGTGATCGCGGCGGCGAACTGGAGCGGGGCGGGCAGGTATCCGTCGGCGAAGCCGTGGTGCTCGGACAGCGTCACCATGAAGAACCCGTGCCGGTCGGCCCACTCGACCATGTCGAGTGCCGCCGCGTAGCGCTCCCCCATGCTCGTCCCGGCGAAAGCCGGATTGCGGAAGTCGAAACGCAGCGCGAACACAGCCATGCCGTACTCCTGTCCCCGGCGCCACCGCCGAGGTGATCGGCGCCGCACTCTCTGATGGGGCGTCAGGTTAGTCGCGCGGGTCGAGGAGAACCAGGGGCGGCGCGAACGAGCGCCGGCGGCGATCGGCCGATGCGGCCGGTCAGTCCCCGCGCAGCGCCCGGTCCAGCAGGACCCGCAGCGCGCGCCGGTCGGCGTCCGGCAGGCCGGTCAGCGGCGGGTCCTGGGCGAGGCCGGCGAACAGGCGCTCGCGCAGGTCGGCGCCGGCCGGGGTGAGCGCGATCAGCTTCGCGCGACGGTCGCCGGGATGCGGTCGGCGCTCGACCAGGCCGCGCTCCGCCAGCCGGTCCACCACGAAGGTCACGTTGGGCGGCTCGCAGCACATCCGCCGACCCAGTTCGCGCATGCCCAGCGGTTCGGCGAGTTCGTGCACCGCGTTCGCCTGGGACGCGGTCAGGCCGACCGCGCCGGCACACGCAGCGAAGTGCGCGTCCAGCCGTGCGGTGGCCGCGTAGAGCAGCGCGGTCAGTCCCGGCAGCTCGCCTTCCCCCGTGGTCATGGCCACACTCTAGCCGAACTTCGTTACAGCTCGAATGATTCGAGGTGTAACGTCGGCATGGAACTGACACGCCGTCAGTTCTCTTGGTCGTCCCGGGAGGCACCCGTCCATGTCCGCAATCCTGGCCGGCCGGATGGCCCTGGTCACCGGTGGCAGCGGCGGCATCGGCTCCGCGTGCGCGGCGCGGCTGCTGCGTGACGGCTGCTCGGTCACGCTCACCGCCCGCCGGGCCGACGCGCTCACCGAGACCGCCGAACGGCTGCGCGCGCAGGCCCCGGCCGGCACCGAGGTGCGCGTGGTCGCGGCGGACGTGTGCGGCACCGACGGGATCCGTACGGCGGTCCGCGTGGCGGGCCCCGAACTCGCCGTCTGCGTGGCCACGGTGGGCGGCGGGAGCACCGCGCCGATCCTGGCCATGGACGACGACGCGTTCCTGGCCGACCTGCACCGCAACACGCACAGCGCGTTCCTGGCGATCAAGTACGCCGCGCCCGTGATCGCCGCACGCGGCGGCGGCGCCATCGTGTGCGTGTCCTCGACCGCGGCCAAGCTGACCATGCCGTTCCTGAGCGGCTACGCGGCCGGGAAGGCGGGCCTGGAGGCCCTGGTCCGAGCCGCCGCGGACGAACTGGGCGCGGCCGGCGTCCGGGTCAACGCGGTCCGCCCCGGCCTGGTGCGCTCGCAGGAGGACGCCCGGATCTTCCGCGACGAGGAGATGCTCGCGCGCTTCCTGGCGAACAAGCCGCTGGGCCGCACCGGCCTGCCCGAGGACATCGCGGAGACCGTCCGCCACCTGGCCGGCCCGGAATCGTCCTGGACCACCGGCCAGAGCCTGGCCGTGGACGGCGGCAACGAACTGCGCCGGGCGCCGTCCTTCGAGAAGTACGCCCGGGCCGCGCTCGGCGACGCGGTGATCGACGCGGCGATCGCGGGACGCGACCCGTACGCCGCTTCACCCTGAACCATCCCCGAAACCCCTGCCCTACCCCCACCCCACTTCGAACGCGACGGAGCATCCGGATGACCACCGACGTGCAACTCTCCATCGGCCTGCCGAACTTCGGCACCTGGCCCGCCGACGACTGGCGCGGCTTCGTGGACGTCGGCCGGGCCGCCGACGACGCGGGCATCGACCGGATCGTCCTGGTCGACCACGTGGTGATGGGCCCCAACACGCACAACTACACGTGGGGTCGCTTCCCCACGCCGCCCGAGGCGGCCTGGCCCGAACCGCTCACGCTGCTCGCCGCGATCGCCGCGGTCACCTCGAACGTGCGCCTGGCCACCGGCATCCTGGTCGCCCCGCTGCGCGGCGCGACGCTGCTCGCCAAGACGGCGGCGACACTGGACCAGATCTCCGGCGGGCGGCTGGAACTGGGCGTGGCCACGGGGTGGCAGCGCGAGGAGTACGACGCGGCCGGGATCGACTGGGACGCGCGCGGACAACTGCTCACCGACACGCTCGCGGCGTGCAAGGCGCTGTGGACGAACCTGCCCGCGTCCTTCGCGTCCCCGACGGTGAACTTCACCGACGCCTATTGCGCGCCGCAGCCGGCGCAGCCCGGCGGTGTACCGCTGTGGATCGGCGGCACGCTGAACAAGCGAAACCTGGATCGCATCGTGCGCAGCGGCGACGGCTGGATTCCGATCATGGGCCTGCCCACCGCCGACATGGCCCGGGACGTGGTCCGTATCCGCGAGGCGCTCGCCGCGGCCGGTCGCGACCCGCGGGCGCTGGGTGTGCAGGGCCCGCTGCCGATGGTCAAGGACGACGCGGGACGGTTCGACCTGGCCCGCACGATGGCCGGTGCGGCCGAGGTGATCGCCGCCGGCGCGACCGCCGTGCACCTGCCCATCCAGGTGTTCTGTACCGGGCCCGAGGGCGCGCCCGCGTTCTTCGCCGAGGCCAGGGAGCTGTTCGACAAGGTGGTGTCCGGGCGCTGAGCCGCCCGCGGACGCGGCCGGCCACCTGGGGGCTTTACCCCGGCTTGGGGAAAGTTCGAGGTTTGCGGAACGTCGTCGGCGGGAGGGTCGTTGCCCTGGTCAGGGCGCGATACGGCGCCTTTGTCCAACGCGGGAGGGCCCTCCATGTCCGACGTCACGCTGCCCACCGGGGCCAACGCGCCCCTGACCGGCGACCGCGCCGAGGTCTCGATCGGGTGGGGCTCGGCCGACGTCGTGGACGTGTCCGCCGTGCTCCTGACCGACGCGCACAAGGTGCGCACCGACGAGGACCTGGTCTTCTTCAACAATCCGGTCGGCGGCGACGGGGCGGTGCGCACCGCGCCCGGGCCCTCGGGCACCACCCACGTCAGCGTCGAATTGGCCAAGCTGCCCGCAGAGATCGCCCGGGTGGTGGTCGTGGTCAGCTCGGACGCGGACCGCCCCGGGGCGACCCTGGGCCAGGTGCCGGGCCTGGGCGCGACCACCGTGTCCGGGGACGCGCGGATCGCCTACACGCCGGACGCCTTCGCCGGTGGCGAGACGGTCGCGGTCCTGGTCGAGTTGTACCGCCGCGGCGACGCGTGGAAGGTGCGCGCGGTGGGTCAGGGCTACGCGAGCGGACTCGCCGGGCTGGCGACCGACTTCGGCATCTCGGTCGAGGACGAGCCGGAGCCCGAGCCGGCCCCCGCGCCCGCCGCGCCGGCCCACGTGATGGTCAAGGAGCCCGCCGCGGCTCCCG
The DNA here is from genome assembly GCF_055558835.1 of Embleya sp. NPDC025285. Taxonomy (NCBI): domain Bacteria; kingdom Bacillati; phylum Actinomycetota; class Actinomycetes; order Kitasatosporales; family Streptomycetaceae; genus Embleya; species Embleya sp. NPDC025285. The sequence continues at coordinate 151,573 of NZ_JBVHLU010000015.1, read as the reverse complement.
CGCCGGCCGCGCCCGCGCCGATCTCGATGGCCAAGGAGCCGCTCGGCCGGGTCGACCTGGCCAAGGGCGGCCGCGCGACGATCAGCATGGACAAGGGCGACCGCTCGGTCACCGTCACCGCGTCCCTGGTCTGGGACGGCGGCAACGACGCGCGCCGCAAGACGGGCGCCGACCTGGACCTGTACGCGCTGTTCGTGCCCAGGTCGAAGGTGGGCGCCAAGAAGGGCGGCGACGGGGTGATCTACTACCGCGAGCTCGGCAGCCTGACCTCGGCGCCGTACATCCAACTGGACGGCGACTCGCGCGTCCCCGGCCGCGAGACGGTCCGGATCACCCGGCCGGACGAGCAGGGCTACGTGCTCATCTGCGCGTACAGCGCGGTCGAGAACGGCTTCGGCAGCTTCAAGTCCTACGGCGCGCACGCCGAGGTCACCGACGGCCAGGGTTCGACGGTGAACGTGCCGCTGTTCAACAACAAGCGCGCGGTGTTCTGGGTGGCCATCGCGCTGGTCGACTTCACCGACCCCGACGGCGTGTCGATCCAGCACGTGGAGAAGTACTCCAAGCTGATGCAGGAGCGTCGCCCGATGCTCTACGCGGACGGCACCTTCGAAATGGGCGCGGGTCCGGCGGAGTTCAAGACGGTGCGCTCGCCGCGCGAGCGCTGATCCCTCACCCGGTGGGTCGCTACCGCTCGGTCGTCGTGGCCGAGCGGTAGCCGGACCGGCCGGGCACCGACCGGGCATCGGGCTCCGGCCGGTGGTACGGCGGTGTGCGGCCTACTTGGCCGAGCGGTAGACGATCACCTTGTCGCCGACGCGCGTCTCGTTGAACAACCGCTGCACGAGACCCTTGTCCCGCACGTTCACGCAGCCGTGCGAGGCCCCGTTGTAGCCGCGGGCGGCGAAGTCGGCCGAGTAGTGCACGGCCTGGCCGCCGGAGAAGAACATCGCGAACGGCATCGGCGTGTGGTACAGCGTCGAAACGTGGTCGCGGCTCTTGAAGTTGATGCTGAACGCGCCCTCGCGGGTCGGCGTCTCGGCCGAGCCGAAGCGTACGTCGGTCGAGTACTGGGCCTTGCCGTCGATCACCCAGGTGAGGCGGTCGGTGCGCTTGTCGATGCAGATCGCCCGGCCGGTCAGGCACCGATCGTCCAGTCCGGCCTGCGGCTTGGGCGGGGCGGGCTTGGTGGTCGGCGGCTTGCTCGTCGGCGGCTTGGTGGTCGGCGGCTTGCTGCTGGTGGCGGGCTTGGCCGTGCTCTGGCTCGCCGACGGCGTGGCGCTGCTCGGCGCGCTGCTCGTGGGCGGGGCCGAGGTCGGGGCGGTGCTCTCGGGCGCCGGCGTCACCGGTGCGGAGGAGGAGGTCACGGGCAGCGGCGACTGCGCACCGGCCTTCGCGGTCGAATCGCTCGACGAGCCGGAGTTGCAGGCCGACAAGGCCAGGATCGCCGTCACGGTGACCGCGAGGGATATACGAGTCTTCTTCATCGAGTGGTGCCTCTCCCGACCCAAACCCAAATGTGGAGTGTTCCCCGAGTCGTGCTCCCTTGTAGACGCGGATGGGGCCCCAGAGGTTGCGTCCCTAGTTTGACCCATTCGGGTGAATGTTCAGCCGGACATGTCCTGCCGTGACCACTTCGGGATCGACCGGACGCAGGTCCGCGGCCCACGCGTCCAACGCGGCGCCGATCTCGCCCCCGGCCAGGGCCGCACCGATGCCCAGGCAACGCATCCCGGCCGCCTCCGCCGCCCGCACACCGCTCTCCGCGTCCTCCACCACCAGGCAGCGGTCCGGTCGTACGCCGAGCAGACCGGCCGCACGCAGGTAGCCCTCCGGGACCGGCTTGCCCTCGCGAACGTCCTCCGCGGTGACCATGTACACCGGTTCGGGCAGTTCCGCCGCGCGCAGTCGCCCGCTCGCCACCTTGCGGGTGCCCGACGTGACGATGGCCCAACGCGCCGCGGGCAGTGCGGCGAGCAGCCCGGCCGCACCGGGGATCGGGATGATGCCGGTGAATTCGCGCTCCTCGCGCTCGACGATCCACCCGGCCTCGACCTCGGCGTCCAGCGTGGGGGCGACCACGCGCACCAGGTCGATGTCGCGGCGGCCGTACGACGCCGCGACCGCCGCGTCCGGGTCCACGCCGCGATCGGCCGCCCACGCCCGCAGGATGCGTTCGATCAGCGGATGGGAGTCCACCAACACTCCGTCGAGATCGAACAGGATCGCGTCACAGTCGAGCGTGGTGCCGTCGTTCGCCATCCGAACAGGCTGTCAGGAACGGCGGCGGAGCGTCGAGGCCTTCCCGGCTCATGATCACGTCGGGTTGATCGATCACCCACATGGCTCAGCTATTGATCGAAATCGATCATCTTCGGACCTGGGTCAACGGCCCTCGTTGCCTAACTGTCACGTTTGCGCTGATCGTCACCGGCTAGGTGCTCACTACGGCCCGGACGCGCTCACCCCCAGGCGGCAATCATGTACTTGGTCCTCGCTCTGCTTGCACCGATCGTGATGTTCTTGCTGATACCCGGGCTCTCCTGGCTCGAGGACCGCATGTTGGGCTCGCTGACCCCGCCGCCGCCGACCCCGTTGCCCGTGCCCGTGCCGTCCACCGCGCGACCGGCGGTCGAACCCGCCGCGGTGGCCGCGGCCGCCATCCCGACCCCGCTGCCCACCGTGCCCCGGCCGGCCGGGCACACCGTGCGATCGGGTCGACCGCGGCACGCCCGTCGCTCGACCTCGCTGCTCGCCTACCGGCATCACATCGGCCGCCGGCGCCCGCCCCGAGCCCCGGTCTTCCGCTGACCGCCGGTCCCCCGTCCCGGAGCCGACCCTGAGTGAGTCCGCCGTGCCGCCGCCGGTGCGCATCGAGTCCGTACCGCCCGAACTGGGCTCCCCGCTGGGCGCCACACCGCTGTCCACACACGCCGACGTGTGGCACGTGTTGGGCAGCCGTACGGACGCGGTCCTCAAGCTCGCGACACCGGACGGCACCGCGGCGGCCAATCCGCGCTACTGGGCCCGGGAGGTCGAGGCGTACGAGAGCGGCTTCGCGCACAGCGTCTACGCCGACTTCGGGCTGACCGCGCCTCGGCGACTGCGCGCGGATCCGCGCGAGGACGGGTCGGTCGCGCTGTGGCTGGACTTCGTGCGCGGGCGGTCCGGAACCACGTGGAACGTCACCCGGTGGGCCGATTTCGCCCGGCGACTCGGCGCCGCGCAGGCCGTCCCCCGACCGGCCGGGCCCTCCTGGCTGTTCGAGCGCCCGCCGCCGGTCGGACCACTGGCCGCCCGGACCCTCGAACTGCCGTACGTGCCTTGCCATCTGAACCTGCGGCCGGTGGACCTGATCGCGCGCGACGAGGACGTCGTACTGCTCGACTGGTCGCACGCGGGCTATGGGCTGCCGGGTGAGGACCTGACCGGGTTGATCCTGGCGCACGCGGCCGATCCCGAGCTGGCCGCGACCCTGGACGCCACGCTGCCGGCCGAGTACGCGCGGGGCGCGGAACGGGCCGAGGCGGACGTGCGGATCGCGATCGCGGCGACGGCGCCCGCGAAGTACGGACCCGGTGCGGACGCGGCGACCCGGCGGATGTTGCGGAAGTGGACCGAGGACGCGGTGGGCCGTTGATCCGGGTTCCCTGCCGCGCCCGGCGCACCGGCCCGAGGGTCGGGGCGGCCGGGGCAGCGGGTGCGGCCGGGCGGTCGGTGCGGTCGATTCAGCGGCGCGACCTGCGGATCGCCCAGATCAGGACGAGCACGGTCGCGACCGCGGCGGCGGCGGCCGGCACCGGGCGCCGGCGGATCTCCGCCGAGCCGGTGAGGGTCGCGTGCCGGAGCGGGTCCGGGGTGTGGTCGAAGATTTGGTTGCCGGCGGTGTGTCCGACCTCGACGGTGCGGTCCTTGGCGTGTCCGACCCGGTCACCGGCCAGCTCGCGGGCCTGACCGGCCTTGTGCACGGCCGCGTCCTTGAGCTCCTCGGCGCGGTGTCCGGCCGATTGCTTGAGTTCCTCGGCGCGGTGTCCGGCCGCTTCCTTGAGCTCTCCGGCCCGGTGCTCGACGGCTTCCTTGGCCTGCTCGGCGCGGTGTCCGGCCGCTTCGATGAGCTCTTCGGCGCGGTGGCCGACCGCCTCCTTGGCCTTCGCGGTCTTGTGTCGGGCCGTCTCCTTGGCCTGCTCGACCCGCTGCCGCGCGGCGTCCTTGGCGTGCTCGGTTCGGTCCTGGACGGCGTCCTTGGCCTGCTCGGCCCGATCGCGGGCGGCCTTCCTGGCCTGCCCGGCCCCCTCCCGCGCGGCGTCCTTCGCTTGCCCGGCCCGGTCACGGGCGGCGTCCTTGGCCTCCCCGGCCCGGTCGCGGACGGTGCCCGCGGCCTGTTCGACGGCTTCGCCGGCCGCCGCTTCGAGCCGTTCGGCCCGGCGTCGGGCCCGCCCCGCGGCACGGTCGGTTCCTCGGCCGACCTGCTCCGCGGCCTCACCCACCTTGCGGTGCACCGTCTCGGGCGGCTCGGCCTGGGTCAACTCCTCCACCGCGTGATCCAATTGCTCACGTTTGCGGCTCAGCGTCGGCTCCTGCTGCGGGAGTGCGCTCTGCGTGGGTGATTCGACGGCGGGGGGAAGGACGGTCGGGAACGCGGCGACCTCGTCGGGATCGCGCGACGCGGACCTGCCGCCGGAGTCTCGGCCTGGGGTACTCATCGGTGCGTACTCCTCTTCACGGTCTCGATGTCCTCGCGTCACCGCCGAGGACCGCGCCTGGCGCCTGCCCCGGGGGCGCCCGGTCATTCGTCCTCGGCGGGCCTTCGACGGCCGGGGCCGTCTCCCCGATCCTGCCGGGGGCGCAGACCCGGCAGGACCGAGGACACGGCCCCGGCGTTCGCATTCGTCGATGCCGGATTCGGTGTCTCGTGGCCGAGGCTAGAAACAACCGGGCCGAGGATCCGGGAATGTCACCCGGATGCGCGGCTCGGCGTGTCCGACCGATTCACCCGATCGGCCGCTCCGCGCGGGACCCGACACACGGTTCCCGGTGCCCCGAGCGAACCGAACGGGCAGGCCGACGGTGCTCAGCCCGCGTTCCCCCGAAAACCCGATGCCGACGACCCGATCCGGGTCCGGGCCGGCCGCGGCGGCTTGTCGTGGAAGACACAGTCGCCGCACGTACCGCCCCCGGGGATCCGGTAGTACAGGCAGCACGTGGTGCGGCGGAACGCGCCGAGCGCACCGTGCAGGCCGGTTCCACGCAACCGGCCTGCGGCCAACAGGCCGTCGGCGAACACGCGTGTGGTCGCCACGAGTTCCGGCTCGGTCGGAGCCAGGTGCCGGTGCAACACGCGGGCCGCGCCGACCAGGGCCGACGCGGCGTTGCCCCACAGCAGCCGCTCGGCGACCGGCACCACCGCTCGGGTCGCCCCGGCGAGCGGCACCAGATGCCCGACCAGCACCGCGTCGTGCAGCTGCTCGATCCCCGAGCGATCGTCCGGCACCGGCGCCGGCTCCGGATCGGGCGCCCACAACTCGACCGGCCCGGCGTCCGGGAAGCGCCAGTACGTCCGGGCCGGATCCAGGTCGGGCACCACCCGGCCGAGCACCGCCGCACCCAGTGCCACCGACCACAGCCGCGAGGCCACGCCCAGATACAGGATCGACGCGGCGACACGCGGTTCCTCGGTCCGCAGCCGGGCCCGTACGTGCTCCACCCGGGCCGCCCACGCGGCGGGCGCGGCCGGGTCGTACAGCTCGGCCAACGGCCGAAAGCCCGCGCCGTCGGTGATCGGTCCGGTCCGCAGCTCGAAGTAGGGCCCCACGTCGGCGAGCCGGCGCAGCGGCCCGCCGCCGTGGGACCGCGACCGCCCGCCGGTCAGCGGCTGTCGCCCGGACGCCACAACACATCACCCGCACCGTCGGCGTTGGCCCGCCGGGCGAGGACGAACAGCAGGTCGGACAACCGGTTGAGGTAGCGCGCGGTGAGCGGGTTGACGGTCGCGGCACCGCCTGCCGTCGCCCGCTCGTCCGCCTCGATCAGCGCCCAGGTCGAGCGCTCGGCACGTCGGGCCGAGGTGCGGGCCACGTGCAGCAGGGCCGCGGCCGGGCTGCCGCCGGGCAGTACGAAGGAACGCAGCGCGGCCAGTTCCGCGTTGAACGCGTCGCAGTGCTCCTCCAGCCGGGCCACGTCCGCCTCGGTGATCCGCAGCCGGGTGTCCCCCTCGGCGATCGGCGCGCACAGGTCGGCGCCGACGTCGAACAGGTCGTGCTGCAGTTGCGCCAGTACCGCGCGCGTCTGCGGTTGCGGGTCGCCGAGCGCGAGCACGACCCCGATCGCCGCGTTGGTCTCGTCCGTGTCGGCGTACGCCGCCAACCTCGGATCGGTCTTGCGCGTACGGGAGTTGTCGCCCAGCGCGGTCGTGCCGGCATCGCCGGTACGGGTGTAGATCCGGCTCAAAACCAAGGACATGGTCGGCACCGGCCTCTCTCGGGGAAATCCGCCCCGGTTGGTGAGGTGGCGACGACGTGAGTCTCCTGGCTCTCGGATCATCGCTCCTCCCGGCCTTCCGACCCGTCTCGGGGCCGTGGCCGGTTCGGGAGTCGCTCCCCGATCACAGTGGCGGGACCGCGCCGGATTCACACCGGCTTCCTCGTACCGCCGTCGCCTTGCGCCTCCCACCATGACACGCGCGACGGGCCCGGTCCACCGTCGGATCCGGACCACGCGTGCGGGTGAAGCTTGCCGCCGGTCCGCGCGCCGAGCCCCGGACCGGCGCGGGTAAAGCCCAGGATCGGATTCCGAGAGCGGCTCCCTCGGCCGGCGTCGGCCCGGCGGTATCGGCGCCGAAGGGTGCCGACGGGCGCCGGAGGGTGCCGGTGAGTCGATCCGCGATCCGGCCGTGCCGGGAAATCAGTGCCGGAGGTATGCGTGTCCACGGTGTCCGGAACACCTGAACCAGCCGGTCCGACGCGTCGGGTGGGTCGGGCATGTCGGGTGGGTCGGGTAGGTCGGGTACGTCGAGCGGGCGTGCTCCTGGCGTGTTGTGTGTCGCTGTTCGGAGCCGGGTCGGGGCATCCAGCCGCCTGTGCGGGGTGGTTCGGCCCCGAGGGGATGCATCTCGCCTCCTCCGTACCGCTCTTCGATGCCGGCTCGGCGCGACCGACTCCTTCCGCTGCGGACTTCGACGCCGGGTCGGGACATACCGCCCCGCCCGCCGGACCCCTCGGCGCGGGGACGGCAGGCCCCACCCCATCCGCATCGCTGTTGAGCGCCGGCGCCGGGCGCCCCGTCGGGTCCGGCGACCGGGTGCGGTCCAGGGACCAGCCCGAGCCGAACCTGCCACCCGTCCCGCGTGCCGTCGCCGATCGGGTGGGCACTCGCGCCGGGCAGTCGGTGGACGTCCCGGTCCTGGCCGGCGACTCCGGCGAAGGGCTGGTCGTGCTGTCGTACACCAATCCCGAACACGGCCTGGTGCTCCAGCCGGACGAGCGGGGCGACGCGAATTCGGTGCTGCGGTACACGCCGGGGCCGGGCTTCACCGGACGCGACAACTTTCGCTACACGATCGTCGACCGGCTCGGCCGCGAGGCCACCGCGAGCGTGCGGATCGACGTGGCGGCCGGCCCCGGTGCGTCCGGCCGGCCGGTCGAGACCCGGGCGGGCAAGCTCGGCGTCCATCGCGGCGTCGACGAACTCCGCGCGCCCTCCGCCGCGTCGGCGGCGCGTCCGCGCGCCGGGATCGATCCGGGCGGCGGGTCGCTGCTCGTGGCCTTCCTCGGCTCGGCCCTGCTCGGGGCGGGTGTCCTGGCCTTCGTCGCCCACCGGCGGCCGGGCCGGCGGCGGCCCGGCTGAGCGGACCCGGGTCGCTTCGATCAACCGTTCGGGGTTCCGTGCCCGGATCGGCGGCTGTTCCGGGGTTCTTCGGTCTGATCGCCCTTCCGGGGCTCTTCCCCCGATCGGCTGCTCCGGGGTTCTTCGGTCTGATGGCCCTTCCCAGGCTCGTCACCCCGATCGGCCCCTCCGGGCCTCCTCGGTCCGGCCGGTGTCGCCCCGGTCAGCCCTTCCGGGCCTCCTGGGTGAGCTGGTAGAGCCCGTACAGCAGCTCGGCGATGCCGACGATCAGCAACACGACACCGATCTTCCCGAGCGCGACCACCGGTGTGTCCACGTCGTCCGCGAACAGCTTCAGGGCTCCGCCCACCACCGCGCTCAACAGGCCGGCCGTCAACGAGCCGCGTGCCTTCGCCACGGTCTTCCTCCTCCACTCGACCTGCGGGTACGGCTATGAGGCTAGGTCCGGGCCCCGGCCCGGCACGCCCTCCGCGGGAACGAACCGGCGTACACACTTCGGCCTAGGCCCTGTCCGGGTTCGCCGCGGCCGGTGGGTTCGTCGGGGCCTCCGGGAATGGGGGCGGGCCCCACCCCCGGAGGGCGGCCAGCCCCATGGGCACGCCCGTTGCACGCTCCTAGCGTGGATCCGGTGCCGTGAACGGGGAGCGGCCGGAACGGCGGAGGGACGAACGTGAGCGGGCGACCGACACGGCCACGACACACGATCGGGGACGAGCGGGAGGGTGCCGGGGCACCGGCCGTCCGGCTCGACGCGGTGCGCAAGGTGTACGGCAAGGGCTCGGCCCAGGTCGCCGCCCTCGACGGGGTCACCCTCGCCTTCGAACACGGGTCGTTCACCGCCGTGATGGGTCCGTCCGGCTCCGGCAAGAGCACCTTCCTGCACTGCGCGGCCGGCCTGGACCGACCCACGTCGGGCACGGTCGCGGTGGCCGGCCGAGACCTCGCCGAGCTGAACGAGAACGCGCTGACCAGGCTCCGTCGGGAGCGGATCGGTTTCGTCTTCCAGGCGTTCAACCTGCTGCCCACCCTCACGGTGGAGCAGAACATCACGCTGCCGCTGCGGTTCGCGGCCAAGCGCGCCGACCATCGGCGGATCCCCGAGGTGATCGCGCGCGTCGGCCTGACCGACCGCGCCCGGCACCGGCCGCACGAGTTGTCCGGCGGCCGGCAACAACGAGTGGCGATCGCCCGCGCGCTGGCCGTGCGCCCCGCCGTGCTGTTCGCGGACGAGCCGACGGGGGCGTTGGACACCCGGACGGCGGCCGAGGTGCTGGGTCTGCTTCGGGAGTCCGTGCGAACCGACGGCCAGACCATCGTGATGGTCACGCACGATCCGATCGCCGCATCCTTCGCCGACCACGTGGTCTTCCTCGCCGACGGCCGGATCGCCGACCGGCTGGACGCGCCGACCGTGGACGCGATCGCCGAACGCATGACCCACCTGGGCGCGTTCGCGAAAGCCCCGCTCCCGGGTGGGCGGCCGACGTTCGGCGGGATCCGCTGATGTGGGGGCTCGCACTGCGCACGTTGCGCTTCCGGGCCGGTGGCTTCGTCGCCACCTTCGTCGCGCTGTGCCTCGGCGCGACCGTGGTGATGGCCTGCGGCGGGCTGCTCGAGACCGGCGTACGCAACAACGCGCCACCGCAACGCCTGGCCCAAGCCTCGCTGTTGGTGATCGGTGATCCCACCTTCACCGGCCCACGCGACGGATCCGGGGACCGGGAGCGGGACTTCGCCCTGGCCGAGCGGGTGCCGTTGGACGCGCGGCTCGTGGATCGGGTGCGGGGCCTGGAGGGTGTGCGCGCGGCGGTCGGCGAACGCACCTTCGAGACCGCGCTGACCGGCGCCGGCGGCAGTCGCAAGGCACAGGGGCACGCCTGGGAGTCGGCGGCGCTGACGCCGTACGCGCTCACCCGAGGGGCCGCGCCGATCGGGCCGGACGAGGTGGTCCTGGATGCCGCGCTCGCGCGCCGCGCGGGCGTCGCCGTGGGCGATCGGGTCGAGATCGCCGCACACGGCGGCTCGGCCGCGTACCGGGTCACCGGCATCGCGCAGCCGGCGCGTACCGTCCCGCGGGCCACCATGTTCTTCGCGGCGGCCGAGGCCGAGCGGCTCGCGGCACCCGCCGGCACCATCGCCGACATCGCGATCGTGGCCGACCCGGGCGCCGATCTCGGCGCGCTGCGCAAGCGGGTCGCCGGCGCGTTGAACGAGGACCGGGCCAGAATCCTCGCCGGCGACGATCGCGGCGCGGTCGAGTACCCCGAGATTTTGGCGGACAAGTCCGACCTGATCTCGCTGGCGGGCGTCTTCGGCGGGCTGGCCGTCGCGGTCGCGGTGTTCGTGGTGGCCGGCACGATCGGGCTGTCCGTACAGCAGCGCCGCCGCGAGTTCGCGTTGATGCGCGCGATCGGCGCGACACCGCGTCAGCTGCGCAGGATGTTGCTCGGCGAGACGTTCCTGGTGACCGTGCTCGCGGCGGGCGTCGCGTGGTTCACCGGACCCGCCGCCGGTCGGGTGCTCTTCGACCGACTGGTGGCGTCCGGCATGGTCGCCGAGACGGTGCGGTTCGAGCAGGGCTGGATCCCGGCGGTCGCGGCGGCGGGCGCGGTGCTGCTGACCGCACTGGTCGGCGGCTTCATCGGCGCGCGGCGCACGGTGACCGCGAAGCCGACCGAAGCGCTCGCCGAATCCGCGCTCCAGCAGCGCTGGTTCAACTGGTTCCGATTCGTGCTCGCGCTGATCGCGCTGGCCGGCGCCACCGCACTGGGCCTGGTCACCGTGCTCGTCCTGGAGGGCCCGATCGCCGGGAGTACGGCGGGCCCGGCGGTGATCTGCGCCGCGATCGGCCTGGCCCTGCTCGCCCCCGGCCTGACCAAGCTGCTCACCTGGGTGTTGTCCCTTCCGCTCGGCGCGCTGACCGGCGAGTCCGGCCGGATCGCGATGCTCGGCTCACGGATCACCTCGGTGCGGACGGCCGCCGTGGTGACGCCGATCATGCTCGCGGTGGCGATCAGCACCGGCCAGTTGTACCTGCAGACCACCACGACCACGCACGCCGAGCGGGTGTACACGGAAAGCCTGCGCGCCGACGCCGTGCTGACCGGTGCGGGCGGCGGTCTCGACCCGGCTCTGGCCGAGCGGGTACGGAGCATTCCGGGCGTCGCGAGCGCGAGCGCGTACGCCGCGAGCGAAGGCTTCATCGAGCAGCCGCGGACCGCGCCGGACGGTCGGCACGGCCTGCAACTCCAGGGTGTGGATGCCGAGTTCGGCCTTTCCGCCACGGCTGTGACGGCCACCTCCGGGTCGTTGTCCGAGTTGCGCGGCAATACCGTGGCAATCCCTCGGGGTCTGGCCCGGTCGATCCATCGCGGGCTCGGTGACACGGTCCGCGTGCGGCTGGGCGACGGCGCTTCGGTGGACGTGCGCGTGGTCGCGCTGTTCGAGAGCCGGCCGGGCTACGACTCGCTGCTGCTGCCGGTGTCCCTGCTCGCGCCGCACACCACGAACGGGCTGCCCGCGCAGATCCTGGTGCGCGCGGCCGAGGGCACCGACCCCGACCGGCTGGTCGCCTCGCTCGGGGCATGGGCCAAGGAGCATCCGGGCGTTCGGGCCGCCTCCCGGGACGCGCTGCTGGAGACGCACGCCGAGGAGTCCAAGACCCAGGCCTGGGCCAACTACCTGATCATCGGCATGCTGACCCTCTACACCACGCTGGCCCTGATCAACTCGCTGATCCTGGCCACGCACAACCGGCGCCGCGAGTTCGGCCTGCAACGCCTGAACGGCGCGACCCGCGGCCAGATCATGCACATGGCCGCGGTCGAGGCCACGCTCACCACGCTGATCGGCGTGATCCTGGGCACGGCCGCGGCGGCCGCGGCGGTGATCCCCTACAGCCTCTCGCTCACCGACTCCTGGCTCCCCACCGGCCCGATCACCATCTACACGACCGTGGTCGCCACAGCGGCCACACTCACCTTCGCGGCCACCCTCCTGCCCACCTGGAACGCCCTGCGCACGAACCCGGTCACGGCGGCCCAGGCCTGACGGAGCGAGGGCGCGTTCGGAAGCCGGCTCCCACCACCACCCGGGCAGCCCCATCGACGCGACGACCCCGCCACCGCGAGCCACCTCCGAACATGACAAAGGCCCAGGTCACCATGAAGTGACCCGGGCCTTTGTGATGGAGCCGCCTAAGGGAGTCGAACCCTTGACCTACGCATTACGAGTGCGTCGCTCTAGCCGACTGAGCTAAGGCGGCTTGTCCGCCCACCTTGAAGGTGGCGACAGGGAATGAGTGTACACACCCGTCGGGGTGGTCCACACGCGCGTTTGTCGGGGGTCAGCGGCAGGTCTTGGGCTTGGTGGGGACGGTGCCCTGGGTGAGGTAGTCGACGACCGTGCGGTCGACGCAGTCGCTGCCTCGGCCGAAGGCGGTGTGGCCGTCGCCGTCGTAGGTCAGCAGGTTGCCGGAGGCCAGTTGGGCGGCCAGGGATTGGGACCACACGTACGGGGTGGCCGGGTCGCGGGTAGTGCCCACCACCAGGATCGGGGCGGCGCCCTCGGCCTTGATCGGATGTGGCTTGCCGGTCGGCGGGACCGGCCAGGAGGCGCAGGTCAGGCCCGCCCAGGCGAGGTTGCGGCCGAAGGTCGGGGAGTCGGCGAGGTAGCCGGGCAGGTCGCGTTCGACGTCCGCGCGGGACGTGGCCGCGGGTGGGGCGTCCAGGCAGTTCACCGCCGCGTTGGCGGACATCAGGTTGCTGTACTTTCCGTCCTGGCCGCGCTCGTAGTACTGGTCGTTGAGTTCGAGCAGCGGCTCCCCGTCGCCGCGCTGTGCCGCGTCCAGCGCCTGGCGCAGGGCCGGCCACTGTTCCTTGGAGTACAGCGGCGACAGGATGCCGGTGGTCGCGATCGACTCGGTGACCTTGCGGGTCGCGTCGCCCGGCAGCGGGCGTGCGTCGAGCTGTTGCAGCAGGCCCCGGATCCTGGTCAGCCCGGCCTCGCGGGTCGCGCCCAGCGAGCACGAACCGCCGTCGACGCAGTTGTCCAGGAACGCCGCCAGCGCGGTCTCGAAGCCGCCGCCCTGCACCTTGTTGGCGGCCGTCGGCGACTGGCTGGGGTCCATCGCGCCGTCCAGGACCAGCCGGCCGACCCGGTTCGGGTACAGCTCGGCGTAGGTCGCGCCGAGGAACGTCCCGTAGGACGCGCCCAGGTAGTGGAGCTTGGCGTCGCCCAGCGACGCGCGGAGCAGGTCCAGGTCGCGCGCCGCGTCGACGGTGCTCACGTGGCCGAGCAGATCGGCCGACTTGTCGGCGCAGGCCTGCGCGTAGGAACGGGTGCCGTCCACCCACGCCTGTTCCTCGGCGGGAGTGTCCGGTGTCGCGTCGAGCTGGGTGAACGCGTCCATCGCGTTGTCGGTCAGGCATCCGATCGCGGTGCTGCGGCCCACCCCGCGCGGATCGAAGCCGACGATGTCGAAGCGCTTGCGCAGGTCGGCCGGATACCGCATGGCCGCGTACTGCGCGAAGTCCAGGCCCGAGCCGCCCGGGCCGCCCGGGTTCAGGACCAGCGAACCGATCCGATTCGGGCCGGTGGCGGGCTTCCGCATCACCGCGAGCTTGATCTTCGGGCCGTCGGGCTTGGCATGGTCCAGCGGCACCTGGAGCGTGCCGCACTGGAAGCCGCCGGCACACGCCGTCCACCCGATCGGCTCGGCCGCCGCGGTCGGCGGCGCCTTCTCGCCGACCCTGCCGTCCGAGTCACCGGTCACCGGAGCCCGGCTCGTGTCCACGATCTTGTCCGGCGACTTCGACGACGAGCCCGAATCGCATCCGGCCACCAACAACAGGCCGACCGCCGCCGCGGCGATCCTCGCGCACGAACCCCGCAGCATGCGACCCGCTCCTCCGCTAGACCGGTACAACCGTCGGCCCGGTACGACCGTGCGCCTCCTGGGGAGGGTAACCACGCAGCCGAGCGATACTCCCCAACGACGCGGCCGCGAGGCCACGCAACCGCGCGGTCCCCGACCACCGGCCGGGGACCGCCGACCACGGGTCACCGGCCGCCGATCAACTGCACCGCTTCCCCTTCGCCGGCATCGTCCCGCGCAGCAGGTAGCCCTCCACCGCCCCGTCCACGCACGTGCTGTTGCCGCCGTACGCGGTGTGCCCCTCACCCTCGAAGGTCAACAACGTCGCGTCGGCCAACTGGCTCGCCAGCTTCTCGGCCGAGGCGTACGGCGTCGCCGGGTCGCCCGTCGTACCGACCACCAGGATCGGCGCGCTCCCCGGCGCCCGGATCGCGTGCGGCTTGGTCGGCGACTTGAACGGCCAGTCCTCACAGCTCTGCCCGGTCAGGTCCTCGGTTGTGACGTCGCGCGACAACAGCGGGGCCTCGGCCCTGAGCCGGGCCAGCGCCGTCTGCACCTGCTGCGGCGTCGGCGCGTCGCCGCTCCCGTCCGCGCAGCCGATCGCGACGAACGCGTCCGAGCTGTTGTCGTACCGCCCCTGCTCGTCCCGCCCGTTGTAGTTGTCGGCATAGAACAGCAGCCCCTCCGGCGACCGCCGCACCATCGCGTCGGTGAGCGCGTCGCGCAGGTACTTCCAGGCGGTGTCCTTGTCGCCGTACAGCAGGCTGATCACGCCGATCCAACCCAGGCTGGAGGTGAGCTTGCGCCCGCTCCGGCCGACGAGCGGCTGGTCCTGGAGCCCGTCCAGGAAGTCGGCGGCCCTGGTCGCCGCAGTCTTCGGGTCGTTGCCCAGCGGGCAGCCGGCGCGGCCCGCGCAGTCCTCGGCGAACCGGCGCAGCGACCGCTCGAAGCCCACCTGCTGCTCGACCGACGCGCTCAGGTTGTCCGCGGCCGGGTCCACCGCGCCGTCCAGGACGAGCCGACCGGTACGGGCCGGGAAACGTTCCGCGTAGGTGGCGCCCAGGTAGGTGCCGTACGAGAAGCCGATGTAGTTGAGCTTCGCGTCGCCCAGGGCCGCGCGCAGGATGTCCATGTCGCGCGCGGCGTTGTCGGTGCCGACGAAGGGCAGCAGTTCGCCGGATCGGCTCTGGCACTCCGCCGCGTACGTCCTGTCCCGCTCCTTGGACCGGGCCTCCGCCTGTACCGGGTCGTCGGGCAGGTCCTCGGCCACGTACGCGTCCCGCTCGGCGTCGGTCATGCATCGCACCGGCGCGCTGCGATCGACCCCGCGCGGGTCGAAGCCGACCAGGTCGTAGGCGTCCTGGAGCGGCTTGCCGATGTTGTCCTCGGCCATCCACCACGCCGCCTCGACCCCGGAGCCGCCCGGGCCGCCGGGGTTGAGCAGCAGCGAGCCGAGCCGCTGTCCGGGCTTGCCCGCGCTCTTGCGGGTCACCGCGATGTCGATGGTCTTCCCGGTCGGTTGGGAGTAGTCGAGCGGCACGGTGAAGCTCGCGCAGCGGAACGCCTTGGCCTGGCTGCGCTGGTCGGCGTCCTCGGTCTCGCAGTCCTTCCAGGCCGGCCGCTGGGTGTAGAAGCGCGCCAGCGCGGGATTGGGGTCCCCGGGCGGGCCCGGCGCCCCGGCACCGGCCGACGTGGGCGGGGCCGCGGCCGTTCGCCCGCCGCCCGCCGCGTCGCCGAGATCGGACGCGACCGTACAGCCCGCGACTGCCGCGACGGCGAGCACGACCGGGATCGCACGGCCGAGGAGTCCCACCCTGGATATTCGTTTCACGCGTACTGCCTACCATCCGAACGCATCCCGGCGCACGGGCGGTACGCGCTGCGGTCGGACCGATACGCCCCCTCCGCGCACCGCCGGGCCGCGCCGGGTCACGCCGCCGGGTTCCTGGTGTTCCTGCCCAGGAAGGCGAGCGCCTCGGGCACCTGACGCGCGATGTCACCCGAGGCCCCGCCCGCGCCCGCGATCGCCTTGACCGTGGTCGGCGCCTTCGCCTTCGCGGCGAATTCACCGCCCGTGCTGCCGGTGTGGCCGGACAGCAGAATCTGTACGTCGGGCTTCGCGTCGAGCAGCTTGACCGGGTCGCTCGCCGTCCTCGCCGCCTTCGTCGCCGCATCGGCGTCCCACAGCGGGGACTTGAGCGTGGTGCGGCCGGACAGGCTGACCGCGGCGGCGTAGTACTGCGGGTACTGCAACGCGTACTTGACCGCGCACAGGCCGCCCGAGCCGTCCCCGATCAGCGCCCACGAGGCGCGGTCGGCGGTGGCGCGGTAGGTGGACAGCACCGCCTCGCGCACGTCGTCGTTGTGGAAGGTGGCCATCTTCGGCCGGTTCGGGACGTCGCTGCACTCGGTGTCCTTGGCCGCCGTCTGACCGGCGTCCGCCTCCTGCTTCGAGTACGGCAGCAGTTCGGGCGCGACCACGATGTACGGCGGGACGGTGCCGGCCTCGATGGCCGCCGCGAGCTTGGGCAGGAACGCCACCGAGTCGTCCACGAAGCTGTTCGACTCGACGCCCGGCAGCGCCGACTGGGCGACCAGGACGGGGTAGTTGCGGGCCTGGTTGGCGGCGGTGTCGTAGCCCGGCGGCAGCCACACCCACACGTCGGCGGTGACCCCGGAGCGGCGGCCCGCGACGGTCGTCTTGGTCAGCGTGCCACCGGACTTGGTGCCGACCTTGGTGAACTTCTGTGGTGCGGGCTTGGGTTGGCCCGACGTCGCGACCGGCTCGGCGGACGGTTCGACCTCGGTGGCGGAGGCGACGTTCTGCTTGTCGTCGTCGGCCATCCCCTTGTAGGCGAAGGTGCCGCCGACGCCGGCCGCGACCACGGCCAGCGCGAGCAGGCCGACGCCCAGCGGCGAGCGCACACCGCGCCTGCGGCGAACGGGCGCCGGATCGGCCCCGATCACCACGGGCTCGACGACGCGCACCGGCTCGGGCCCGGCCGGCCCGGCGGGCACCGCGGAGGCGGCCTCGACCGGCGCGAACGGCATCGGCGCCTCGGCTCGCGCGGGCGCCGACCGCGACGTGCCGGACGATCGCGCAGGTCCGGTCGACGTCGACCCGCCCGTCGAACCCGTCGCACTCTTCGAACCCGCCGCGCCGATCCGCTCGGCCGGCTCGGTGTGCCCCGGCCCACCGGCCCGCGCCGGCGTCCGCGCCTGCTCCCGGGCCTGCACCGACACCGCCGCCGGCAACTCGGCCGCACCGGGCCCGGGTTCGGCCTCCGATCCGGGTTCGGCCTCCGGGTCGGCCGACGAGCCGGCCTCGGCCGCATCGGCCGCGCGCGATGTGCGCGCCCTCAGCACAAGAACGACAACCGCCCCGAGGGTCACCGCGATCAGCAGACCTTTGAGCGTCCTGGTCACGGAACGCAACCCCGCACCGTCCTTCCGAACCTCACCAGCCACAATGTTCCCGCGAACTCTCCCACGATGACGTCCGGGTGGGGGCTCCGGGTTCCGCTCGACGGGCACCTCCGCCCCAAGGAGTGAAGGAGTCGACCCAGGGCGGGCCTTCGATCCCCCGTCGGGCTCCGACCAGGCATCGAAAACTCGCCCCGGCACCCGCGCAAACGCCGCGACGGCCACACACCCGCGCGCGAACCTCGGCGGAACCGCCCCGCGAACGGGCCCGCCGGCCGCGATCCCCGCCGTGCCCGACGCTCAGCCGGTCCGCAGCGTCAGCACCATCGCCTCGACCGCGAGCAGCGGCGCGACGTTCGCGTCGATCGCCCGCCGACAGGCCAGGATCGCCTCGATCCGGCGCAGCGTCGCCTCCGGCGTGGAGGTACGGGCCACCGTGTCCAGGTCCGCGCGCAACACGTCGTTGGCCAACGGCACGGCGGCGCGCAGTTGCAGCGCCAGCACGTCCCGATAGAACGCGGTCAGATCCACCAGTGCGCGGTCCAGACAGTCCCGCTGGGTGCGGGTGGCCCGCTTCTTCTGCTTGTTCTCCAGCTCCTTCATCACGCCGGCCGTGCCGCTGGGCATGCGACCGCCGCCGACCGCGCCCAGCGCGGCCCGCAGATCCTCGGTCTCGCGGCCGTCCAGATCCGCCGCGACCTGCTTCGCGTCCTCGGCCGCCGCGTCCACCAGGCGCTGTGCGGCAGCCATCGCCAGGCCGATGTCGCCGACCACCATCGGGATCCGCAACACGTCCGAGCGGCGCCCGCGCGCCTGCTCGTCCAGAGCCAGCCGGCGCGCGCTGTTGATGTCGCCGCCGGAGGCGGCCGCGGCGAAGGCGGCCATCGCCGGTTCGATCCCGTCCCGGCGCATCAACAGATCGGCGACCGCCCCGGCGGGCGGCGTGCGCAGCGCCACGTTGCGACAACGCGAGCGGATCGTGGGCAGCGCGTCCTCCAGGGAGGGCGCGCACAGCAGCCACACGGTGCGGTCCGCGGGTTCCTCGATCGCCTTGAGCAGTACGTTGCCCGCGCCCTCGGTGAGCCGGCCCGCGTCCTCCAGGACGATCACCTGCCAGCGCCCGCCCGCCGGCGTCATGGCCGCGCGCCGGACCAGGTCACGGGTCTCCTTGACGCCGATCGAGAGCAGCTCGGTGGCGACCACGTCGACGTCGGCGTGCGTCCCGGTGAGCGCGGTGTGGCAACCGTCGCAGTGTCCGCAGCCGGGCTCGGCGCCCAGCGCCAGATCCGGGCTGACGCACTGCAGCGCCGCCGCGAACGCCCGCGCGGCGGTCGCGGTGCCGACACCGGGCGGGCCGGTGAACAGCCACGCGTGGGTCATCCCGCCGACGCCCTCGCCCGCGAGGACCGCACGGGCGGCGCCGGCCGCGGTGCGCAACTGCTCGGCGACGCGATCCTGCCCGACGAGGTCGTCCCAGACGGTCACGCGCTCTTGTCTCCTCGTTCCGGTGTGCCCCGAGTACGACCGTACCGGGGTGACGTGACAATCGAGGCCACGTCACCCCGCGGCCGGGTATGCCCGGTGCGGCCCGGCGTCAGGACTTGTTGCGCCGCCACCGCCGCTTGCGCTCCGGCTCGGCCGGCTCGTCGTCCGCGTCCGCGTCCGCCCCCGCCTCGTCCGCGGCCGGATCACCCGTCCACGGCCCGAGCAGGTCGTCGGCCAGCGACTGGTCGCCCGGCGCGGCCGGCGGCGGCAGCACCGGCAGCGCGTGCGTCTCGTCCAGGTTCAGCGTCGGGATCTCCCGGGTGTCCTCGGCCGCCTCGCGCAGCTTTATCTGCCGCAACTCGGTGGTGTCGGCGTCGTCCGCGGACACCTTGGGAATGCCGTGTACGGGTGTCTCCCCCAGCGACGGGTCCGGCCGCCGGATCCCGTGCACCGGGGTCTCGAGCATGTCGGTGTCGGTCGAGGGCCCCGCCTCCGCGGCGAGTGCGGCGGCCTCCTGCGCGGCGCGTGCCCGCGCGGACGCCGCGGCCTCCGCCGCGCGCGAGGCCTCCCGCTCGGCCCGGCGACGATCGGCCTCGGCCCGGCGCAGCGCGTCCTCCGCCCGGCGGCGCTCCTCGGCGGCCCGGCGCTCGTCGGCGACCCGGATCGCCTCCTCGGCGCGCATGCGCTCGACGTCGCGGGCCGCCTCGGCCTGCAACCGGTCGCGCTCCTCCTCGGCCGACCGCTGCCGCTCCAGAGCCGCCTCGCGCTCCTCCTCGGCACTGGCCCGGGCCTGCTCGGCCTGGAGCGCGGACGCCTCCTCGAGCCGGCGGCGCTGCTCGTCGCGGCGCTCGGCCTCCTCCTCGGCGCGCACCCGGGCCTCCTCGGCCCTGGCCTTGGCCTCCTCGGCGACCCGCTGCTGCTCCTCGGCCCGGCGCTCGGCCTCGGCGGCGAGCCGGCGGCGCTCGGCCTCGGCGTGCAGCCGGGCCTCCTCCGCCGCCTCGGCCGCGGTGCGGGCCCGCTCGTCCGCCTCGGCGGCGATCCGACGGGCCTCCTCCTCGGCGTAGCGCTGCTCCTCCTCGGCCAGCCGGGCCGACTCCTCCTCGAGCCGGGCCTGTTCGGCCTGACGCTGGCGCTCCTCGCTCTCCGCCCGCAGCCGGGCGATCAGCGCGGCCTTCTCGGCGTCCCGCGCGGCCTGCTCGGCCTTGCGCCGGGCGTCCTCCTCGCGCATGCGCTTGGCCAACTCCAGCGCCTGGCGCTTCTCCTGCTCGGACAGCGGCAGTTCGCGGTCGAGCCGGTGCCGGATCGGCGTGGTGACCGCGTCCGGCTCCTGGTCGGCGTCCACGACCAGGTAGCGGTCGGGGTCGTGCGCGGCCAGGTCCAGGAACGCGTGCCGCACTCGCAGGTGGAACTCGCGCGGCTCGGACTCCAGGCGGTCCGGCGCCTCGGTGAAGCGGCCGTGACCCACCGCGGGGTCCAGGTCGAGCAGGATGGTCAGGTCGGGCAGCAGCCCGTCACTGGCCCAGCGCGAGACCCGGCCGATCTCGCGCGCGCCCTGGCCGCGCCCGGCACCCTGGTAGGCGATCGAGGAGTCGATGTAGCGGTCGCTGATCACGATCGCGCCGCGCCGCAGCGCGGGCAGGATCACGGTCTGCACGTGCTCGGCCCGGTCCGCCGCGTACAGCAGCGCCTCGGTGCGCGGGTCGACCGGAGCGCCGTCCAGGTCGAGCAGCATCGCGCGCAGCCGCTTGCCGACCTCGGTCGCGCCGGGCTCGCGGGTGACCACGACCTCGTGGCCCTTGGCCCGGATCCACGCCGCGATCGCGTTGGCCTGGGTCGACTTGCCCGCTCCCTCGCCGCCCTCCAGGGCGATGAAGAAGCCGGTGGCCCCGGCCGGTCGGCCGGTGATGTGGTCCTCGTTGCGGGTCGCGGCGGCCAGGTCGCGCAGGATCGGCACGCCGCGCCGGTCGTCCACGCTCAGCAGCGCGATCCAGCCCAGGATCACCACGAACGCGCCGGTGCCGGCCAGGACCAGCGCGGCACCGCTGTAGTCGAAGGTGAACCGGTCCGCGATCACCCACGAGCGCACACCCACGTAGCCCGCGCCGATCGGTGCGGCGACCAGCGCCACGAACAGCACGATCCGCACTGTCAGTTGGGCGAACGCGAAGGCCCGGGCCCGCAGGTCCTCACCGAAGTCGAGGCCGTACATCGTGTATCCGGTGACCCACGCGACGCCCGCGAACACGCCGAGCACGGCGGCGAGTACGGCGGCCACCACCACGTTGGCGACCGCGGCCAGGATCAGCAGGGTCAGTCCGGCGAACATCACCGCAACGCCGTACAGCCGCCGCCGGCTGAACGCCGGCACCACCCGCGGACCCCACAACATGCCCGCGCTGACGCCGGCGATGAGCATCAGGAACACCGTGCCGTACGCCGCGTTGCCCGCGTGCAGACCGACCACCAGCAGCGGCGCGGTGGCCACCAGCGCGCCGCCCGCCAGGAACAGCGCGATCATCCCGACGATCAGGCCGCGCGCGGTCCGGCCGTGGCCGAACACCTTGCGCCCGTCGGCGAGCACCTTGAACGGGTTGGGCCGCCGGGTGCTGACCGAACGTCCTCGCGTGGGCATCCGGATCAGGAAGGCGAACACGGAGGCGCCCAGGAACACCGCGCCCGCGGTGTAGCAGGCCAGGTTCGAGGGGTGCTCGACGAACATCGACACATCGCGCGAGAAGGCGGTGCCGATCAGCGCGCCGAGGATGAACAACAGCGCCGCCGCCGGGGCCGCGCCGTAGGAGGTCACGAGGTTGAACTGGTTGGCGGTGCCCAGCCGTTGCCGCGGCACCAGGTTCGGCACGGTGGCGTCCCGGGCGGGCCCGGCGAGCGCGCCGACCACGCCGACCGCCGCGGTTGCGCCCCAGACCCACCACATCTCGTCCACGAACGGCACGGACACGAGCACCAGGGCCCGGATCACGTCGCACGTCACCAGCGTCCAGCGCCGGTCGAGGTGGTCCACGATCGCGCCCGCCACCGAGGCGACCAGGGCGGCCGGCAGCATCCGCAACGCGAACACCACCGCGACCGCCGTGGCATGCTCGCGGTAGTCGCCCTCGACCGTCCACAGCGCGGCGGAGGTCAAGGCGAGCAGCGCGAGCCAATCGCCCAGCGCGGAGGCCGCGACCGCGAACCAGAAGCGGCGGAAGGGGCGGATGCTCAGCACGCCCCCGATGCCCTCTGCCGGTTCGACCTGACGGGGCGGTATCGCCGAATCCGGCGCTTGCTGCTCCGCGTGCGTCATACGGAGAACCCTAACGTCGTCACCTGACGGGAAACGGCAACCTCGACCGATCCCCCGTGCTCCGGCGGCGGACCGTAGCACAGGGCCCGATGTCGTCGCCGGAACCGACCGAGGCGGCGCCGGATCCCGCCGGCGCCGCCTGATCGAAACGTACCGAGATATCCCTACCTCGACACCGAGATATCCCTACCTCGGTCCTGTCGCCTCACGCCTCGTCGGCCGCGTTCTTCGCGCCGGCGTTCGCCGTCGCCTTCGCCGCCGCCGACTTGGTGGTCTTGCCGTCGGCCGCGGGCTTCTTCGCCGCCGTCTTCTTCGCGGCGGTCTTCGTGGCCGTCGTCTTCTTCGCCGGGGCCTTCTTGGCCGCCGCCTTCTTGGTCGTCTTCTTCGCCGGGCCCTTGGCCCGCTTGTCCGCGAGCAACTCGTAGCCGCGCTCGGGGGTGATCGTCTCCACCGAGTCGTCCGCGCGCAGCGTCGCGTTGGTCTCGCCGTCGGTCACGTACGGCCCGAACCGGCCGTCCTTGACCGTGACCGCCTTGCCGCTGACCGGGTCGGTGCCCAGCTCCTTCAGCGGCGGCTTGGCCGCGGCCCGGCCGCGCGCCTTGGGCTGGGCGTAGATCGCCAGCGCCTCGTCGAGGGTCACCGTGAACAACTGGTCCTCGGTCTCCAGCGAGCGCGAGTCGGTGTCCATCTTGAGGTACGGGCCGTAGCGGCCGTTCTGCGCGGTGATCTCGGTACCCGTCTCCGGGTGCTTGCCCACCACGCGCGGCAGCGTGAACAGCTTGAGCGCGTCCTCCAGAGTCACCGTGTCCAGCGCCATCGACTTGAACAGCGACGCGGTGCGCGGCTTGGGGCCGTTCTTCGCGGCGGCCTTCTTCGCGGTCTTCTTGGCCGGCTTGGCGCCGTCCGCGGCCGGGGCGGCGGGCGCCTCGGGCTCCGGCAGCACCTCGGTCACGTACGGGCCGTAGCGGCCGTCCTTGGCCACGATCATGTGCCCGCTGACCGGGTCGATGCCCAGCTCGTGGTCGCCGCTGGGCTTGTCGAGCAGTTCCTCGGCCTTGGCCACGGTCAGCTCGTCCGGCGGCAGGTCGTCCGGCACGTCCGCGCGTCGCTCCCCGCGCTCGACGTAGGGACCGTACCGGCCCACGCGCAGCACGATGCCCTCGCCGACCGGGAACGAGTTGACCTCACGGGCGTCGATCGAGCTGAGGTCGGTGACCAGGGCCTTGAGGCCGCCGAGGTGGTCCTCGTCGGGCCGGCTCTCGTCGCCGAAGTAGAACTTGCGCAGCCACGGCACGGCCGCGGTCTCGCCGCGCGCGATCCGGTCGAGGTCGTCCTCCATCTTCGCGGTGAAGTCGTAGTCGACCAGCGTGGCGAAGTGGCCCTCGAGCAGCCCGACCACGGCGAACGCGAGGAAGGACGGCACCAGCGCGGTGCCCTTCTTGAACGTGTAGCCGCGGTCCAGGATGGTGCCGACGATCGACGCGAACGTCGAGGGCCGACCGATCTCCCGGTCCTCCAGCTCCTTGATCAGCGACGCCTCGGTGTAGCGGGCCGGCGGCTTGGTCGCGTGGCCCTCCGGGGTGAGCTCGTCGGCGCTGAGCGCGTCGCCCTCGGTGACCATCGGCAGCCGTCGCTCGCGGTCGTCCAGCTCCGCGTCGGGGTCGTCCGAGCCCTCCACGTAGGCCTTGAGGAAGCCGTGGAAGGTGATGATCTTGCCGCTCGCGGTGAACTCGGCGTCGCGCCCGGGCAGGTCCGCGCCCTGGGCGACGCCGCCGATGCGCACGGTCACCGACTGGCCGACTGCGTCCTTCATCTGCGACGCGACGGTACGCATCCAGATCAGCTCGTACAGCCGGAACTCGTCGCCGGCCAATCCGGTCTCGGCCGGCGTGCGGAAGCTCTCGCCCGAGGGTCGGATCGCCTCGTGCGCCTCCTGCGCGTTCTTCACCTTGCCCGCGTACACCCGCGGCGCGTCCGGCACGTACTCGGCGCCGTACAGCTCGCGCACCTGCGCCCGGGCGGCCGTGACGGCCGTCTCGGACAGCGTGGTGGAGTCCGTACGCATATAGGTGATGAAGCCGTTCTCGTACAGCTTCTGCGCGATCTGCATCGTGCGCTTGGCGCCGTAGCCGAGCTTGCGCGAGGCCTCCTGCTGGAGGGTGGTGGTGCGGAACGGGGCGTACGGGGAGCGACGGTAGGGCTTGCGCTCGACGGCGCGCACCGTGAACGACGCGGACTCCAGCGCGGCGCTCAGCGCGCGCGCACCGGCCTCCTCCAACTGGAGCACACCGGCGTTCTTGAGCTTGCCGTCCTGGCCGAAGTCGCGACCGGAGGCGACCCGCTTGCCGTCCAACGAGACCAGGCGCGCGTTCATCGTGCTCGGGTCGGTGGGGTCGCCCGCCCGCCCGGTGCCGAAGACGCCGAGCAGGTCCCAGTAGGAGGCCGAGGTGAACGCGCGGCGCTCCCGCTCGCGCTCGACCACCAGGCGGGTGGCCACCGACTGCACACGGCCGGCCGACAGGCGCGGACCGACCTTCTTCCACAGGACCGGCGAGACCTCGTAGCCGTAGAGGCGGTCGAGGATGCGGCGGGTCTCCTGCGCGTCGACCAGTCGCTGGTTGAGCTCACGCGGGTTGTTCACCGCGGTGCGGATCGCGTCCTTGGTGATCTCGTGGAACACCATCCGGTGCACCGGCACCTTGGGCTTGAGCACTTCGAGCAGGTGCCACGCGATGGCCTCGCCCTCGCGGTCCTCGTCGGTCGCGAGGAAGAGTTCGTCGGCGTCCTTGAGGAGCTTCTTGAGCTTGGCGACCTGGGATTTCTTGTCCGCGTTGACCACGTAGATCGGCTCGAAGTCGGCGTCGACGTCGACCCCGAGACGGGCCCACGGCTTGCCGGCGTACTCGGCCGGGACCTCGGCGGCGCCGTTGGGCAGGTCGCGGATGTGTCCCACGCTCGCCTCGACCACGTAACCGGGGCCGAGATAGCCCTTGATCGTTTTCGCCTTGGCCGGGGACTCGACAATGACGAGTCTCAGGCCGTCGCGCGCGGTCTCGCTGCTCGGGGACACCTTCGCTTCTCTCTCCATCGTCGTCGGCAGCGGCCGTGCCCAGTTGGGCAAGGCCGTACTCGGGGGTTCGTATTCACATTGCGGTTGCCGGGTGGCGGAGCGTGACCGGGGGTCGGCCCCGTGTGTCAAACCGGTTCTGCTCGGCTTGCGTCACGGAGTCGTCCCGGCGCCGCTGTCCGGCCGGACCGTCCCCCGGATCCGGCGAATGCTCCGACGGCCGGGCCCATGCCCCTCGAACGGTAACGCGCGCATCGCGGTTCCCGCCTCCCGACCCCGTTGGTTCGTGGCCGAACGGGAAGCCGCCGCCTCCATACAACACATTTTCTTGGCAACGGCAAGGAGTATCCGGTGGGGACAACACCTGCGACTGTACAGGCGTGTCGCCCCGGATCACGGTGCACCGGCCCAAGCCGCGCTCAGTCGGTGGTGTCGGACTCCGCCGGGAGAGCCTCCCCGACCTCGGGGAACAGCAGGAATCCGTCGGCGACCAAACCGCGCAGTTCGCCGGGTACGGCGTCGCGCAACCGGGCCGGCTCCTCCTCGAGCAGCTCGGCGATCGCGTCCACGATGACGCCGGCCGGAAGCCGACCGTCGCTGGCCCCGGCCAGGGCCGCGCCGACGGTGTCCACCCGATCCGCGCGGCACATGCCGCGCCGCTGCCGCAGGACGACCGCCTCGGGATCCTCCGCGCCCGGAGCGCCGGTCTGTTCCTGGACCACGTGGTCGGCGAGCCGGAAGGGGACGTCGAGCAGGCCGTCGTCGTCCGTCCCGGCCAGCCGGTCCTGCCGGCCGAACCACGCGTGCACCTCCGCACCGAGCGGTTGTTCGATCGCGTGCGGCCAGTCCTCGATGTGCACGTTCGGCGTGTCGGCGCCCGACGCGCGCAGCGTGATCCAGCCGAACCCGATCCCCTCCACGCCGTCCCGCTCGAACGCGGCCAGCCACGCGTCGTAGCGTTCGGCGTAGGCGGCCCCGCGATGGTCACCCGAATCGCGCAACCACAGCTCGGCGTACTGCGCCGGGTCCTGCACGTCGCGCTGGACCACCCACGCGTCGCAGCCGGTGGGCGCGAGCCAGGCGGCCAGCCGGTCCTGCCAGTCCTGCCCGCGCAGGTGCTGCCAATTGGCCAGTAGCTGGCAGTAGCCGCCGTCGTTCAGGAAGCGCGGCGCCTGCGCCACCAGGAGTCGGCACACCTCGTCGCCGGGCAGGCCCGCGTCGCGGTAGGTGAATCGTTCACCCACCGGAGTGATCACGAACGGCGGGTTGGACACAATCAGGTCGAACCGCTCGCCCTCGACCGGCTCGAACAGGCTGCCCTCGGCCAAGCCGACGTTGCCCACCCCGGACAGCGCCATGGTCAGCCGGGTCAGGTCCAGCGCCCGCTTGTTGACGTCGGTCGCCAGCACCGAGTCGGCGTGTCGCGACGCGTGCAGCGCCTGCACGCCGCATCCGGTGCCCAGGTCCAGCGCGCGGCCCACCCGCTCACGCACGGTGATCCCGGCGAGCGTGGTGGACGCCCCGCCGATGCCGAGCACGTGGTCCGCCCGGACCGGGCCGTTGACGCCGCCGATGCCCGCGCCCAGGTCGGACACCACCCACCAGTCGGTGTCCGCCTCGCCGTAGGGCCGGATGTCCACGAGCGGGCGCACGTCCTCGCCGTCCTGCTCCAGCAGCCCGCCGGCCAGCGCCTCGGCCAGCGGCAGGGCCCGTCGCACGTGCGCCTCGGGCGCCGAGGTCTGCAGCAGGAACAGCCGGATCAGCACGGCCAGCGGGCTCGCCGCGTCCGCCCGCAGGGCACGCAGCGCCGGCACGGTCTCACCGCGCGACAGCGCCGCGTACGCCTGCGGACCGAGGGCGTCGAGGCAGCCGTCGACGGTGTAGCCGGCCGCGATCAGGGCCTCGCGAAGTCGGGCCACCTGGGAGGTGTCGTTCATGGTCACGCGCACCATCCTGCCTCGTGCGCGCCCCCTGGCGGTTCAGCCGGTGGGCGCCGTGCCGGTCGGCGGCGCCGAGGAGGACGACGTGCCGCCGCTCGGCGGCGGGCCGCTCGACGTGGTGGACGCGCTCGCGGAGGCGCTCGGCGACCCGGACGCGCTCGGCGCGGCGCCCGAGGCACCGGCACTCGGAGTACCGCCCGGCGCGGCGCTCGTCGGCGCCGAGGTGACCGGCGCGGTGGGGAGCGCGTCCGGCTTGCCCGCCGCGCATCCGGGCACCGCCGCGAGCGCCTTGCCCGGCTCGCCGCGGTGCAGCTTGTCCAGCGCCGTGTGCGCGGACGCGCGCAGCCCCTCGATCTCCGGATTCAGGGAGCGCAGTCCGTCGGCGAACACGTTCTGCTTGTCGGTGGCCAGGCTCTCCATCTTGGCCTGGATCCCGGCCCAGCCCTTGGCCGCGTTGCGCAGTTCCGCGACCACCGACGTGCGCAGCGTGGCGCCGTCCGCGACGGCGGGTATGCCCGCCCGGTCGATCGCGTCGGCCAGCGCGTTGTCCGCGTCGGCGAGTCGGGAGATGTCGGCGGCCAGCCGGGTGCGCAGGGTCGCGGGCTGCTCGTTGGGGATCACCTTGCCCACGTCGGCCAGCGCCACCCGCGCCTCGTCGATGCGCGCCGTCACCTCCACCGCGCAGACCTTCGCGGCCCACGCCCGCAGTTCGGCCTGCTTCTTCTTTTTCTCGTCGTTCTTGTCGTCGTCGCCGCCACCACACGCGGTCAAGGCCGATGCCAGGACCAGCGCGGAGACCACCAGGAACTTCCTCGACACGCTTTCCACCTTTGCTCGGAGCCGGACGCAGACTCGCACAGCGCAAAGGTGTTCGGCCAAACGCGCACCTCGGACGCGGCACGGGCGCGGTACCGGATTCCCCCGGTTCCGCGCCCGTGCTCACCTCGGATCGGATCAGGCGGCCGCCTTGGTCGTCCGCTCCTCGTGGTCGTCCTCGTCCTCGCCGACGACCACCGACTTGCGCTTGCTGTACCAGACCGCGCCCACGATCACCACGACCGAGAAGGCCGCCGCGAGGGCCCGCAGCGCGCCGTTCTCGTCCGCGCCGATGCTCAGCTTGACCACGGCCGGCGCGATCAGCAGCGACACCAGGTTCATCACCTTGAGCAGCGGGTTGATCGCCGGTCCGGCGGTGTCCTTGAACGGGTCGCCGACCGTGTCGCCGATGATCGTGGCCTCGTGCGCGGCCGAACCCTTGCCGCCGTAACTGCCGTCCTCGACCATCTTCTTGGCGTTGTCCCACGCGCCGCCGGAGTTGGCCAGGAACACCGCCATCAGCGTGCCGGTGCCGATCGCACCGGCGAGGAACGCCGCGAGCGGGCCGATGCCCAGGGTGAAGCCGACCGCGATCGGAGCCATCACCGCGAGCAGCCCGGGAGTGGCCAACTCGCGCAGCGAGTCGCGGGTGCAGA
This sequence comes from Embleya sp. NPDC025285, assembly GCF_055558835.1. Lineage (NCBI taxonomy): Bacteria > Bacillati > Actinomycetota > Actinomycetes > Kitasatosporales > Streptomycetaceae > Embleya > Embleya sp. NPDC025285. The sequence goes on along the minus strand of NZ_JBVHLU010000015.1, from coordinate 123,165 downwards.
TGTCCACCACCCGGCCGTATTCGGGCAGTTCGGTGCCGTCCATGATCCCGGGCCGGGTGCGGAACTGGTTGCGCACCTCGAACACCACCGCGCCCGCCGCCCGGGAGACCGCGTTGATCGCCAGGCCGCTGAACAGGAACACCACGGCCGCGCCCAGGATCAGCCCGACCAGGTTGTTCGGCTGGGTGATGTCGGTGGCGAACGAGAACGAGGTGAGCTTGGAGGCGTCGGCCAGTCCGCCCGCCTCGTCCACGGCCGTGCGCACGGCGTCGCGATAGGACCCGTACAGCGCGGTCGCCGCGAGCACGGCGGTCGCGATGGCGATGCCCTTGGTGATCGCCTTGGTCGTGTTGCCCACCGCGTCGAGCTCGGTGAGCACCTGGGCGCCCTCGCCCTCGACGTCGCCGGACATCTCGGCGATGCCCTGGGCGTTGTCGGAAACCGGTCCGAAGGTGTCCATGGCCACGATCACGCCGACCGTGGTCAACAGCCCGGTACCCGCGAGCGCGACCGCGAACAGCGCGAGCATGATGATCCCGGCGCCGAGCAGGTACGCGCCCAGCACCGCCACCGAGATCAGCACCGCGGCGTACACCGCGGACTCCAGGCCCAGCGCGATGCCGGACAGGATCACCGTGGCCGGGCCGGTCAGCGAGGTCTTGGTGACGTCGCGCACCGGTCGCCGGCTGGTCTCGGTGAAGTAGCCGGTCAACTGTTGGATGACCGCCGCGAGCACGATCCCGATCAGCACCGCCACCAGCGCGAACACGCGCGGGTCGGCGTCGTGCGCGAGGATCTCCTGATCGGTGAGCCCGTCCAGGTCCGAGAACTTGCTCGGCAGGTACAGGAACGCCGCGCCCGCGACCAGGATCAGCGAGATGACCGCCGAGACGAAGAAGCCCCGGTTGATCGCGGTCATGCCGCTGCGGTCGCCCTGCCGCGGCGCGACCGTGTAGATGCCCACGATCGCGGTCAGCACGCCGATCGCGGGCACGATCAACGGGAAGACCAGGCCCGCGTCGCCGAAGGCGGCCTTGCCCAGGATCAGCGCGGCGACCAGGGTGACCGCGTACGACTCGAACAGGTCCGCGGCCATGCCCGCGCAGTCGCCCACGTTGTCCCCGACGTTGTCGGCGATCGTCGCGGCGTTGCGCGGGTCGTCCTCGGGGATGCCCTGTTCGACCTTGCCGACCAGGTCCGCGCCGACGTCGGCGGCCTTGGTGAAGATGCCGCCGCCCACGCGCATGAACATCGCGAGCAGCGCGGCGCCGAAGCCGAAGCCCTCGAGCACCTTGGGGGCGTTCTCGCGGTAGAGGATCACCACGAGGGCCGCCCCGAACAGGCCCAGGCCGACCGTGAACATGCCCGCGACGCCGCCGGTGCGGAAGGCGATCCGCGTCGCGGCGTCCCGGCCGGCGTTGCCGGAGCGGGCGGCGGCGGCAACCCGCACGTTGCTGCGCACGGCGAGCCACATGCCCACGTACCCGGTGACGGCCGAGAAGACCGCGCCCACCAGGAAGAAGATCGAGCGGCCGATCCGCTCGTTCCAGTCGTCCGCGGGCAACAGCATGAGCAGGAAGAAAACGCCCACCGCGAACACCGCGAGCGTGCGGAACTGACGGGCCAGGTAGGCGGCCGCGCCCTCTTGGATGGCACCGGCGATCCGGCGCATGGATTCGGTGCCCTCGTCCGCCGCGAGCACTTGACGCACGAGTCCGGCGGCGACGCCCAGGGCACCGAGGGCGATCACCGCGACGATGACGACGTAGGTGAGGTTGCCGCCGGTGACGGAGACGTCCGCGGCGACGGTGAGTTCGGAGGGGTGGATCCCGGACATTCGTCCTCCTTGGCTAGGAGCACTTTCAGATCGGGACTTCTCAATGCGAAAGGAGTGTATGCAAATGATCAAGATCAGACCATGGGAATCGCCATGATCAGATCAAATTACCGATGAAATCCGGGCGCGATTCCCAAAAATGGCCTATCGATCCGGAATCAGGTTTTACGACCCGGAAAAGGGGATACACGAGAACGCCGAAATCGCCCCCGGGCGTCCCGGGGGCGATGAGGTGGTGCGGGGTGGGGCTCTCGGTCAGCCCACGGTCTCGGCGGACTTCGCGCCGGAGGGCCACGACATGCGGATCACGCCGCCCTCGGCGCCGGTCCGCACGTCGAGATCGTCGACCAGGCCGAGGATCACGGCGAGGCCCATCTCGTTCTCGATCAGATCGAGACCGCGGCCGTTCGTGGACAGGTCGGGCATCAGCCCGGCACCCTCCGCGAGGCCCGCCTCGGTCAACGCCGGCTGTGGCACGCCGTCGTTGACCTCGATACAGAAGCGGCCGTCGCCGTCGTCCAGGGTGACCGTGACCGGGCGGTCGTCGTCCACCCGGTCCTGGTGCATCCCGACGGCGCGGGAACACGCCTCGCCGACGGCGAGGCGCACCTCGTCGAGCACCGTCTCAGCAACCCCCGCGCGCCGCGCCACGGCGGCGGCGACGAGCCGCGCCGTGCGGACGTGTTCGGGCAGCGCGCTGAAGCGCAGCTCGACGATGGCCATGGTTCCCCCAGCCGTGCGAGCACCCGCCCGGGCCGGCGCGGGTGCGGTGTGCGTCCGGTCAGGACGCACGTCGGTCAGTCGGACGAGGCGATGGCCACGGCCACCGACGGATGAATCGGGAAGACCTTGGTCAGGCCGGTGATGCGGAAGATCTTCAGGATGCGCTCCTGAGTGCACACCAACTGCAGCGACCCTTCGTGGGCACGCACCCGCTTCAGGCCACCCACCAGCACACCGAGCCCGGTCGAGTCCAGGAAGTCGACGGCTTCCATGTCGACGATCAGGTGGAACTGGCCTTCGTTGACGAGTTCCACCAGTTGCTCGCGCAGCTTGGGTGCGGTGTATACATCGATCTCGCCGCCCACCTCGACGATCGTACGACCGCCCTCGGTTCGGGTCGACAGGGACAAGTCCACGGATCCTCCAGCACCTTGCTCTTGAGCGGTCGCCCCCCATGGATCGGCAGCCGCCAAGGCATTCAACCACTTATGGGCACTAGGGGACGATGAATCCCGCGACATTGGATGTAACACTGGTGCCCGATGCAGCCCAGTACACGCCCCCCGGAAGGTCTTCTCGGCCGCCTTTTGGCGAGTCGGGATCGACCCGATCGAGTGACGCACGTCCGGCGCATACCCGCTCGCGAAGGCGTTACCTCGGCCTGGCCCGACTGGGTTCGGCCGGAAGTGGGCGACGCGTTTCGCGCGGCGGGTATCGAACTGCCGTGGGAGCATCAGGCCCGCGCCGCCTCTGTTGCGGCACAGGGCCGCTCGGTCGTGATCGCCACCGGCACCGCCTCGGGCAAGTCCCTCGCCTATCTGTTGCCGGTCCTCACGACCCTGGTCGAGGGCGCGGACGCGCCCAGCGGGCGCGGTGCGACCGCACTCTACCTCTCCCCGACCAAGGCGCTGGCCTCGGATCAGGCGCGCGCGGTCGAGGAGTTGCGCGCCGCGAACCCCGCGCTCGGGCGTGTCCGGGTCGCCACCTACGACGGCGACACCCCCGTGGAGATCCGCCAGTGGGTCCGTGCGCACGCGTCGTACGTCCTGACGAATCCGGACATGTTGCACCGTGCGTTGCTGCCCGGACACCGTTCGTGGGCCGCCTTCCTGCGCTCGTTGCGCTATGTGGTGATCGACGAATGCCACACGTATCGCGGCGTCTTCGGCTCGCACGTGGCCCAATTGATCCGCCGGTTGCGCCGGGTGTGTCGCCGGTACGGCTCGGACCCCGTGTTCATCCTGGCGTCGGCGACCGTGTCCGATCCGGCGCACGCCGCCGAACGGCTGATCGGCGCGCCCGTGGTCGAGGTGACCGAGGACGGCTCGCCGCACGGTGAACTGGTGTTCGCCCTGTGGGAGCCGCCACTGACCGGCCACGAGGGTGAACACGGTGCACCCGTCCGGCGTACCGCAACCGCGGAGACCGCCGAGTTGCTCACCGACCTGGTGCTCGACGGCGTGCGCACGGTCGCCTTCGTGCGCTCGCGGCGCGGCGCCGAGGTGGTGCGGGTGATCGCGCGCGACCACCTCGCCCGGGTCGACGAGGCGCTGGCGGATCGGGTGGCCACCTATCGCGCCGGCTACCTGCCGCAGGAGCGCCGGGCGATCGAGCGCGCGTTGCACGACGGCAGCCTGCTGGGGGTGGCCGCGACCACGGCGCTCGAACTGGGCGTGGACATCTCCGGTCTGGACGCGGTGCTGATCGCGGGCTACCCCGGCACCCGGGCCTCGCTGTGGCAGCAGGCCGGTCGGGCGGGGCGGGCCGGGCGGGAGGCGCTGGCCGTCCTGGTCGCGCGCGACGATCCGCTGGACACCTTCCTGGTGCACCACCCCGAGGCCCTGTTCGACCGGCCGGTCGAGGCGACCGTGCTGGATCCGGACAACCCGTACGTGCTGGCCCCGCACTTGTGCGCGGCCGCGGCAGAGTTCGCGCTGACCGAGGAGGACCTGGAGCTGTTCGGGCCGGTGGCCGCCGAGCTGCTCCCGGGCCTGGAGCGGCGCGGGCTGCTGCGCCGGCGGTCCACCGGGTGGTACTGGACGAGCCGGGAGCGGGCCACGGATCTGACCGACATCCGCGGCGCGGGCGGGCCGGCGGTGCGGGTGGTCGAACAGGACACCGGCCGACTGCTCGGCACGGTCGACGCGCCGGCGGCGCATTCGGCCGTCCACCCCGGCGCGGTGCACCTGCATCAGGGCGACACCTTCCTGGTCCGCGAACTCGACCTGGGCGAGGGCGTGGCGCTGGTGCGCGCGGCGAATCCGGACTGGACCACCAGCGCGCGCGAGGTCACCGAGATCCGGATCCTGGAGACCGCGCGCAGCCAGGAGTGGGGCGCGGCCCGGCTGCACTTCGGCTCGGTCGAGGTCACCGGCCGGGTGGTCTCCTTCCAGCGCAAGCGGATCATCACCGGCGAGGTGCTGGGCGAGCACAAGCTGGACCTGCCCGAACGCAGCCTGCGCACCCGCGCGGTGTGGTGGACGGTCACGCCCGAGCAGGTCGCCGCGGCGGGCATCGACCCGAACGACCTGCCCGGCGCGGCACACGCGGCCGAACACGCCTCGATCGGTCTGCTGCCGCTGTTCGCCACCTGCGACCGTTGGGACATCGGCGGCGTGTCCACCTCGCTGCACCCCGACACACGGCTGCCGACCGTATTCGTCTACGACGGCCACCCCGGCGGCGCGGGCTTCGCCGAACGCGCGTATGTGACCGCCACCGCATGGCTGACCGCGACCCGCGAGGCGATCGCGTCCTGCGAATGCGACCACGGCTGCCCAAGCTGCGTGCAATCCCCCAAATGCGGCAACGGCAACCAGCCGTTGGACAAGCCGGGCGCAGTCGCCCTGTTGGACGCCCTACTGGGAACCAACGGGGTGGCGGGCGCGGGCGGTGCGGCGGGCTCGGGAAGCTCGGGCGGGCCGGGCGGCTCGGAAGACGCAGACGGGGCAGCCGGCTGAGGCGGCACAGGTAGGGCACAGGCTCGGATGGCACGGACAGGGCGACGGACGCGACCTACGCGACCGGCGAGGGCAACCCGCCGGGTTCAGGCGACCCGCGCGGGTGGCATGGACGGGACGACGAGCAGGACCTGCGCGGACGGCCGTGGGCGGCGCGGCGGGGTCGGGCGGCTTGCCCGGGTGACGTGGGCAGGGTGGCCTGCGCGGGCAGCGCGGTGCCGGGCGACGGCCCGGCTGCCGCGACAGGCACGACCCGCGCGGTGGCGCCGACGGCCGGCGGGAACGGGCAGCCCGCACGGGTGACATGGGCGGAATGACGAGCACGACCTGCGCGGACGGCCGCGGACGGCGCGGCGGAGTCGGGCGGCTTGCCCGGGTGACGTGGGCAGGGTGACCTGCGCAGACAGCCCGGTGCCGGCCGACGGCCCGGCTGCCGCGACAGACACGACCCGCGCGGTGGCGCCGACGGCCGGCGGGAACGGGCAGCCCGCACGGGTGACATGGGCGGCCCGGCGGGCGGGCACAACGCAAGCGGCGGCCTTGCTGTCGCGATGGGCGCGACCTGCCCGGACGGCGCGGACGGCGCGCGCTCGGCGGCCGCGGCGCAAACGGCTCGGCCGCCACGAACGAGCGCGGCTTGCGCGGATGGGGTCGACGGCCCGGCGTTCGCGCAAGGCGCAAGCAGCTGAGCCGCCACGAAGGGGCGCGACCTGCGCGGGCGACGAGGGCGGCCCGGCAGGCGCGGGTAGTCCGGACGAATGACGCGGACGGCCCGGTGGAGGCACGCACGGCGCGACCGGCCGGCGGCCGCAACGGGTACGGACCCGCAGACGGCGCGGCGGGTTCGGGTGGGGTGGCGGGCGTGAGCGATGTGGGATGGGTGAGCGGGCTGACGGGTCGGATGGCGTGGACGCGCGATCGGTACGGACGATGTGAGCCGGGCGGATGGCTGCAATCGGGGATCGGGTCGGGCCGCGTCAGCGGTGTGCGTGGGTGTCGGGCTGGTCCGAGGGGCCCGCGCGGGCGGTTGCTCGGGCTGTGCGTGCCGCCGGGGCGGGGGCCGTCACGTCGACCTCCGCGAACCCGGCGGTGAGCCGACAGCGGGTCAGTTCGGTGTGCTGGGCGCGGGCCACTCGGCGGGCCAGCGCGCACGCCTCGTCGGCATCGGCGCCGGCCGCGGCTCGACCGGCCGCCGCGAGGGCGGCCAGGTCGGCCGCGGCGCCCGCGCGATGTCGGGCCGCGACCGCTCCGGCGAAGACGAACACGAACGCGGCCACACACATCGGCACCAGCGCGAGCGCGATCACCCACAGCGTCGCCGAGCCCTCCTGCGTCGACGCGCGTGGGCTCACGGCGGCACCTCGTCCTCCGCAGCCGCCACCGCCACATGTTCCACGTGGAACCTCACCCCGGCCCAGGCAGCCCCCGGCACGCCGACCTCGGCCGCCACCCGGAATCGCACCAGCCCCTCCCCGCCGGACACCTCCGTCCGTGCCCCAGCCGGCCCGGCAGCCCGAGCCCGGGTTTGCGCGACCGCCATCGGCTCGCCTCGGGCCAGTGCCCTCGCCCCCGCCTGCGCCGCGTCCACACAGCGGATCTGCGCGGCGGCGGCACCGAGTCCGGACACCAGCACGGCCGTCAGCAGCACCAGCACCGGCAGCACGACGGCGGTCTCCGCGGTCACGAAGCCGTCCTCCTCGCGCACTCGGCGAACGGCGACGGCGACCCGCGACCCCGCGTCAGAACGAGACATCGAGCGCCTTGGTGATCACGCCGGTGAGCGCCGTAGCGACCCCGGGGCTGGTCACGATCTTGAACAACACGGCCCCGAAGGCCACCGCGGCGACCGTGCCCACCGCGTACTCGGCCGTGGTCATCCCGGCGTCGTCGCGCAACCGCAGCCACATCCGACGCGCGGCCGGACCGAGAATCGGCATAAGAATTCGCATGACATTCCCCCTTATTGATGCGTATATGAATGAATAAATCGATCGATCAGAACGGCCGCAGCAACGTTGTCGTCAGCCCGATCACGATCGGGACCACCCCGATCAGCAGAAAAGCCGGCAGAAAGCACAGCCCGAGCGGAACGGTGGCCCGCACCCCCACCCGGCGAGCGGCCGCACTGGCGGCCCGCCGGTGCTCGGCGCGTTGCTCGTCGGCCATCCGAGCCACCAGGGCCGCGGCCGGTGCGCCACCTGTCGCGGCGCGCGCGAGAGTCCGTCCCAGCGGCGCGAGCACGGGATCGTCGGTCAACCCGAGCCAGCACCGACTCGGCTCGCCGCCCAACCGCAACGAAGCAACGATCGGCCGCAATCGGCCGGCGAGCGGCCCACCGACCGCGTGCGCGACCGCCTCGGCGGCCTCCACCGGCGAACTCCCGGCCACCAGACACGCCGCGAACAAGTCGGCGGCGGACGGCAGATCGGCTCGCAGCCGCTCCCGCAGCACTCGCCCGGACCGCGACTCCAGCCGCCCCAATCGCCGATCGAGCAGCACGGCCACGACGACGCCCACACCACCCCCGACCCACCCCCCGAACACCACGAAGACGGCCGCCCCACCCAGCAACGCCGCCACCCGCCGTCGCGCCGATTCGCTCCCCCACCCATACGGCCGCCGCCGCCCCCGAACCCCCCTCCCTCGCACGGCACCCCCGGCCCCACCCGCCGCCGCGAACACCGCCACCACCACGGCCACCCCACTCAGGTCCCCACCCACCGCTCCAACCTCCAATCACCCCCGAGCCCGCCCCCGAAAGGCCCCTCGACCTCCCGCATACACCCCACCCCCACAGCAGCCACCGGCCCCTACGACGCCACCAGCACCCGCCCACCACCTGCTCCCTGAGCTCACCTCCAGGAGCTGCCATCCCTCACCACACCCACCACCCCAAAGCCCACTTCCGAGCCACCGCAACACGCACCCACGACTCCCTCGCGCCGTCCCACACCCTCACCACGCCGGTCACGCCAACCCCGGCACCGCCCTGCCCGGCAGCGACCCCTCAAAGCCACCCGCCTCCGGACCGCCGCAACAGGCACTCGCGGCATCCCGAACCACCACCACGCCCGCCCACCCACCCCGGCGGCCACCCCACCCGCGCAGCGGCTACCCGGAGCCGGCCGGCTCCGGCCCCACGTCAGGAACCGCGAAAACCCGCGCCATCCCGCACCGCCGCCACGCCACTCCCGGCGCCCCGGCATCCATCCACCTCTCGCGGCGGCCACATCCGAGCGGCCTCGACATCCCGTACGGGCCCGACGTCGGTCATGCCGACCTCGGCATCGCCCCGGTCACCAGGCGGTCCGTCCACTCCAAGCCGGCGGCCACCAGGGCCAAGCCCCCGCACAGGCACCCGACTCCGGTCGGCGTGCGGAGCAGCACGTCCAGTGGCCGGGCGCCCAGACCGCTGCCCAGGAAGAGGCCGAAAACCGGCAACGCGGCCAGCACGTGCGCGGTCGAGCGGGCCCCGGCGAGTTCGGCGATCAGTTCCTCGTGCGCGTCCTCCTCGGCCCGCAGCGTGGCCGCGATCCGCTCCAGCGCCGGGGCGAACCCGGCGCCCCGACCGATCGCAATCCGCCAGCACGCGGCGATCCGTCGTAATCCGGCCGCCCCGGGTCGGACCGACGCCCGGTCCAACGCGTCCGGCACGTCGCCACCGACCCGGGCCGACCCGATCGCCTCACCCACCACCGCCAGGACCGGCCCGTCCACCGCGTGCGCGGCCGCCGCCAACGCCTCTGTAGGTGTGCGTCCCGCCCGCAACTCCCCCGCGAGCGCCGCGCACAGCCCGACGACCCCGCCGCGCACCGCAGCCGCCTCCCGGTCCGCCACGGCCCGCGCCCGCCGTCGGCGCAGCACCCACGCACCCGGCAGGGCCAGCAGCGCGGGCACCGGCGATCCCAGCGCCAAAGCCGCACCGCTCCCGCCCGCGAGTACCGCCAACGGCACCCGATGCCGCCGGGCCACCACCGTGCCGCCCACCGACCGCCCCACCCGCTCGCCGTCGAGCGACCCCAGCACCGCGCGCAACCGACCCGGCCCCGCCCGAGTCATCGACAACCACACCAGCCCCGCAACCCCGAACACGGCCAACACCGCCGCAATCACTCACTCCACCCCCACACACAGCCGGCCCGGCGGCCACCCACCACCGACCCACCAAGCCCCACCACCCCCAGCCGGCCCGCCCTCACCACCACGGCCGAACCGCCCACCCAGGCCACCCGTCGGCAAGCCGCCCCGAACCGAGAGCACCCACCGGGCCGGCCGGCTTCAGAACCACCACCGAGCCCGATCCCCCGCATTCCAAGGCCCATCACCCACCAACCGCCGGAGTCAACGACCGGCGAGCCACCCCGAACGGAGCCCCACCACCTCCGAACCGACCGGCCCCGGGCCCGCCGCCGGAACCAACCGTTGGTGGCCCGGGCCAACCCGATTCAAGCCCCACCGCCCGCCGGCCGACCCCGGACCCGACGCCGCCGTCACCCACCGCCCACCAGCGCCACTCGTCGGCAAGCCGCCCCGACCCGAACCGAGCCCCACCGCCCCGCCGCCCCGTCAAGAGCCCCGCCCCGGCCTTGCCGCGCCCGCCCCTCGCCGCCACCGCATCCAGCCGGCGGCGCACCAATCGTCCGCGGCCCGCCCCGCGACCGACCCCCACCACCCGCCAAGAACCGCGCCCCCTCGCCGCCACCACCCCCGGCAACGCAGCCGATCGCCGGCTGCCCGCCCCCCGAACCGCCCCCGCCGCCCTCATCCCCGCCACCACCCCGTCAGCAGTGCGGTCAAGCGTTGGTGGCCCGGGCCGGCTCGGTGGCCTCCGCCGCGTTCGAAGCAGGCTGCCGGGATCGGGCGGACCCATCCCGCCGCGTCCCGTTCGAGGACGTGGATCTCGGCCACCCGGCGCAGACCGTCGCGCTCGCGCACCACATGCACCACCAGGTCGAGCGCGGCGGCCAGTTGGCTGTGCAACGCTTCCCGGCCCAGGCCGGCCAGCGCCCCGAGTGCCTCCAGCCGCGCGGGCACGTCCGCCGCCGAGTTCGCGTGCACCGTGCCGCAGCCGCCCTCGTGGCCCGTGTTCAGCGCCGCGAGCAGTTCGACCACCTCGGCGCCGCGCACCTCTCCGACCACGAGCCGGTCCGGTCGCATCCGCAGTGCCTGGCGGACCAGGTCCCGCAGCGTCACCTCGCCCGCGCCCTCGACGTTGGCCGGCCGCGACTGGAGCCGCACGACATGTGGATGACGCGGCGTCAGCTCGGCCGAGTCCTCGGCGAGCAACAGCCGTTCGGCCGGATGCGCGCACCCGAGCAGCGCCCCGAGCAGCGTGGTCTTGCCCGACCCGGTGCCGCCGGAGACCAGGAACGCGGCCCGCGCCGAGACCACCGCGCACAACAGTTCGGCCGCCGCCGGCGACAACGAACCGGCCCGCACCAGGTCGGCCAGGCCGAGCGAGGTCCGCCGCGGCACCCGCAGCGACAAACACGTCCCGCGCACGGCGACCGGACGCAGCACCGCGTGCAGCCGGATCCCGTCGGCCAACGTCGCGTCCACATAGGGCGAGGCGTCGTCCAACCGCCGCCCGGCACCGCTCGCCAACCGCTGCGCGAGCCGCCGCACCGCCGCGTCGTCGGCAAAGGTCACCGCCGTGCGCTGCGGCCCCGCCCCCCGGTCGATCCACACCTCGTCGGGCGCGTTGACCAACACGTCGGTCACCTCGGGATCGCGCAACAGCGCGTCCAGCGGTCCGGCACCGGCGATCTCCGACCGCAGCGCCCGGACCAACTCCGGCAACGCCGCCTCGCCCAGCACCCGCCCCTCGGCACGAAGTGCCGCGGCCACCGCCCCGGGGGTCGGCTCGTGCCCGCCGGCGGCCAACCGCGACCGCACCGCCTCCACCAACTCCGGCTCCGGCGGCGGCACCGCGACCACCGTCGCCGCCGACGGCGGTGTCCCCACCGCGGCAGGCGGTGCCGGCGGCGGCACCGCCCGCAACTGCGGCGCCGAGAACACCCCGGTCCCGCCGCCCGCCGGAGTCGGCACCGGCCACGGCGGCGGTTGCGGCACCCGAGCCGCCGGCCCCGCCCGCCCGGTGCCCTGCGGCCCCGGAAGCGGCGTCGGCGGCGGGAACGGCGGCATCGGCGGCACCTCGCGCGCGCTCACGCCGCCTCCCCGCGCATCAGGCCGGCCGGGTCGCCCGCGAGGTAGTCGCGACAGAACCTGGCCAGCGGTCCGCGCGCCCGCAGGCCCGGCGGATCGCCTCGCTCGGCCGCCGCCGAAAGCCCCGCCTCCGGCCGCAACTCGCCCGCGAGCGGCAGGCCGAGGCCGCGCGCGACCGCCTCCGAGGTCAGCCCCGACGCGCTCGGCTGCCGCACCACCGCACGCAGATCGCGCACCATCGGCCCGACCCGCGTGGACACCTGCGCCGCCGCGGCCAGCGCGCGCACCTCGGCCGGCACCACCAACAGCCCGGTGTCGCACTGGCGCAGCGCCTCCGCCCCCATCGAGTCGGTGTGCCGCGGCACGTCGAGCACGGCGACGTCGTGGCGTCTGCGCACCGCCCGCACCACCGAGCGCATCGTGTCCGGCAGGATTCCCGGTGGTCGGTCGCGATCCCACGAGAGCACGGTCAGTCCGTGCAGGTGCACCAGTGCGTCGGACAACGCGCCGCCGTCGATCCGCCCGCGCGCGCTCGCCAGATCCGGCCAACGCAGGCCGCGCTCGTCCTCGCCGCCGAGCAGCACGTCCAGACCGCCGCCCAGCGGGTCCACGTCCACCAGCGCGGTGGTCAGCCCCGTACGCACCGCGGTCACCGCGAGCGCGCAGGCCAGCGTGCTGGCCCCGCTGCCGCCGCAACCACCGAGCACCGCGATCGTGTACGCGTCCGGTCCGGTGCCCTCGGCCACGTCGCCCAATCGATCGACGATCCAGGCCTCGGCGTCGGGCAGGAACACCACGTGGTCCGCGCCCGCGTCCAGGGCCCGCCGCCACACGTCGCCGTCGTCCAGGTCGGCGCCGATCAGCACCACGTCCTCCCGGCGCGGGTATCCGCACCGGGCCAGACCCGGGGTCACGTCGTCGCCGACGATCACCAGCGGCGCGCCCCGCCACGCGGCCCGCGCCGCGCCCGCGTCCGGTTGTACCTCCGGTTCGATCCCGGCCGCGGCACACAGCCGCAACAGTTCGTCGAGCAGGACGGGATCGCCGGTCACCAGGAGCGGGCGGGCCGGCCGAGGCGGGGAGAGCGCTGCCACGGAACCTCCAGGGGTCGGGGAGGTCCGTCCGAACCGAGCCTCCCGAGAACTGACCCCACCGTCGCCGCCGGCGCGCGCTCGGCCGAGCGGGTGGTTCGTACCTGTGGACAAGCCCGTGGTTGTGGATTGCGGATTCACTCGGGAGAGGGACGCTTCAGCCGTTCCGGACATGTCTTCCGTGTCTGATCGCGCGTAGACCACCGAAAATCGACCGGGAATCCCCCCGAAACAGCGGAGAACGGCGGTTCCGAAAAAGTCCGCGACCCACACCGGGGCACGATCGACGCAGACCGACACCGATCGACGCGGAATCGCGGATTCAATCCGAGCCGGGCCGCCGGGCACCGCGTCGACAATCCCGCCCGCCGACCCGACGGCACACCGACAATCGCGCACCTCGGCGGTTAGTCGGACAAAGCCCGACCCACACCCTCGTATGGGCGCAAAAAAGCCCCCCGGACAAGCGACGACCCCCGCCGGGGGGGAGAGCGGGGGTCGTCTCCACGGCCGACTCGGGGGGGGAGGAGTCGGACCGGGTTAGCACGGTCGCGAACGATCCGTGACTTCCAGGATGTACCCGAGGGGGTTCTCTAGCAAACCCACGACGTGGAGTTTACGCCGAATGGCTGCCCTTATCCTCGTGAACTGTGGAAACCCAGGCTCCGAAGCGGACAGCAGCCTTCTTCGACCTCGACAAGACCATCATCGCCAGGTCCAGTGCGCTGGCGTTCAGCAGATCCTTCTACCACGGCGGTCTCATCAATCGCCGCTCCGTCCTCAAGAGTGCCTACGCGCAGTTCGTGTTCCTCGTCGGCGGCGCGGATCACGACCAGATGGAGCGCATGCGCGAATATCTCTCCGCCCTCTGCCGCGGCTGGGACGTCCAGCAGGTACGCGAGATCGTCGCGGAGACTTTGCACGACATGATCGACCCGATCATCTACGACGAGGCCGCGTCCCTGATCGAGGAACACCACGCCGCGGGCCGCGACGTGGTCATCGTCAGCTCCTCCGGAGCCGAAGTGGTCGAGCCGATCGGCGACATGCTGGGCGCGGACCGGGTGGTGGCCACGCGCATGGTGGTCGAGGACGGCCGCTACTCCGGCGAGATCGACTTCTACGCGTATGGGCCCAACAAGGCCGCGGCGGTCAAGGAGTTGGCCCGAACCGAGGGCTACGACCTGACCTCCTGCTACGCGTACAGCGATTCGATCACCGACCTGCCGATGCTCCTGGAGGTCGGCCACCCGTACGCGGTCAATCCCGATCGTGGCCTGCGCCGCGAGGCGACCGGTCGGGGATGGCCCGTGCTGGTCTTCAGCCGACCCGTCGCACTGCGCCAGCGGGTGCCCACCCTCTCGGTGCCCTCGCGCCCCGTACTCGCCGCGACCGCGATCGGCGCGGGCGCCACGGCGGCCGGCTTCGTGTGGTACCTGGCCAGGAAGCGCCGCTGACCCCGGGCGACCGGCCGAAACCCGGATCGCCGGCACGGGCGAAGCGGGCCGGGAGCACGACGATCGGGGAGCAAATCCGACAAAGGCCAAAAGTAAAGATCTTGGCCCAGGGGTTCCACTCCCCCCGGCAACCCACTAGAAAAGGGACCAACGGCCCGTACGGCCCCCGCTTCGGCGGACGGCCCGAGCAGGCCGAGCACGACCGCCGGGAACCCACGTGCGACCGACCCTCGTAGGGGCCGAACGCGTCGGATGACCTGCATGTTCTTCCCCCCGTGGATGCGCATGCCGGGGCCGATCGTCATAACGGGTACACGCTTGGTACCCCGGTGGGAGTGACAAAACGGCGGCGTCCTCACGGGCGCCGCCGTCTCGTGCGTCCACGGTCGGAAACCGCCGAGCACGCACGGCGCGGCCCGATCGCGGCCGGCGCCACGACCGCCCGCGGGATCGCGGTCAGATCCCGCGCATCACCGCTTCGCAGACCGCCACGCTCTCCCGCGCGCCCAGCGTCATCGCCTCCGCGCAGTGCCGGATCCAGATCGACACACCTTCGGCGGTGCCGCTCTCGTACGCGCGCAGCGCCGCCGCGTAGGCGTCCACGCCCAGTTCCAGGTGACCGACCTCGGGCACCGCCGCGCCCTTGGGGTCCAGGCCGCGGGTGACCAGCACGATCCGCTGCGCGGCCCGCGCGACCAGGCCGTTGCCCCAGGTGAACGGCGCGAGGGTGAGGATCTCCGCGTGGGTGACGGCGGCGACCACGACCGCGGGCGCCGAGGAGGGCGCGAGCAGCAGCCGGGACAGTCCGTCCAGGCGGGCGGCCACCTCCTCCGCGGAGGGCAGCGGGCCGGGCAGTTCGCCGTCGCGGCGCGGTCGGCCGAGCGCCTCCGCGGGCACCGCGTCGGCGGCGGCGACCACGTGCAGGCGCGCCAGCACCTGGAGCGGACTGTGCCCCCACGTGCCCAGCAACGAGCCGATCTCGGCGGACAGCCGCAACGCGCCGGCGATCACCGCGCCGCCGTCGTCGAGCGAGGACGAGAAGTCGGTACGGCGGCGGATCTCCTCGAGCGACCAGTCGACCCCTTCGAGCGCGGCACTCGCGCGCGCGCCTCGAAGCGCGGACTCGGCGCTGATGTCCATGCTGCGGCGGCGCATCGTGCGGTGGCCGAGCAGCCGGTCGACGGCCTTGCGGGTGTCCTCGACGGCCTCCGGGACGCCGGGCAGCGCGGCCAGGGCGGCGAGGGGATCGGTTGCGGTGCTCACCCGGGCGAGATTACGCCGCACGGGAAACCACCCGCGACCCCGGTCCGCACGACACGCGACGGCCACACGCCCACCACCACACGATCACCGAGCGACTTGACGCGGACACGGTGAGCGACGGATGATCGTATTCGAAAACGATTGTCAAACCCAGATCGTCGAACCCAGGTCGTCGAACCCGGATCGTTGAACCACCCGGACCGACCCCGTCGTCGGGTCGAACCCGTCGATCGGTTCCATCGGTCGAACCCATCATCGGAGGGCCCATCCGTGAAGATCGCCTTCGTCGGCAAGGGCGGCAGCGGCAAGACCACGTTGTCGTCCCTGTTCATCCGACACCTCGCGACGACCGGCCGGCCGGTCGTCGCGGTGGACGCGGACATCAACCAGCACCTGGGCGTGGCCCTGGGCCTGGACGAACAGGCCGCCGCGACGCTGCCCGCGATGGGCGCCGAACTGCCCGCGATCAAGGAATGGCTGCGCGGGGACAACCCGCGGATCGCATCGGTCGCCGAGATGGTCAAGACCACGCCACCGGGCCGCGGTTCGCGGCTGATCCGGCTCGCCGACGACAACCCGATCCACGCGGCGTGCGCGCGCGAGGTGCCGGGCCTACCCGGGCTGCGGCTGATGGCGACCGGGCCGTTCGAGGAGTCCGACCTGGGCGTCGCGTGCTACCACTCGAAGGTCGGCGCGGTCGAGCTCTACCTCAACCACCTCGTCGACGACGCCGACGAATACCTGGTGGTGGACATGACCGCCGGATCCGACTCGTTCGCCTCCGGGCTGTTCACCCGCTTCGACATCACCTTCCTGGTCGCCGAACCGACCCGCCGGGGTGTCGGCGTCTACCGGCAGTACCGCGACTACGCGCGCGACTGGGGCGTCTCGCTCGCGGTGGTCGGCAACAAGGTCCAGGGGCCCGAGGACGTCGAGTTCCTGCGCGAGCACGTCGGCGCGGACCTGCTCACCTGGACCGTGCAGTCCGACTTCGTGCGCGCCCTGGAGAAGGGCCGCGCGCCCGGCTTCGAGACCCTGGAGCCGGCCAATCGCGCCGCGCTGGAGGAGTTGACCCGCGCCTGCGACGCCGCGTTCGAGCGCCGCGACTGGGAGCGATACACCGCGCAGATGGTCGAGTTCCACCTCAGGAACGCGCGGAGCTGGGCGAACGCGAAGACCGGCGCCGACCTCGCCGAGCAGGTCGACTCGGCGTTCGTGCTCGGCCCGCAGGCGATCTCCGCCGCGGTGTGAACGCGGCGGGGCGGCCCGCTCCCGAAGGAACGGGCCGCCCCGCCTCGATCAAGTCCCGGCCGGCGGCCGGCCCCGGGGTCAGTCCTCGGCCGCCGCCGAGGGCAACTGCGACGTGATCAGGTCCATCACCGACGCGTCGGTCAGCGTGGTCACATCGCCGAGCGTGCGGCCCTCCGCGATGTCGCGCAGCAGGCGGCGCATGATCTTGCCGGAGCGCGTCTTGGGCAGTTCGGCGACCGGCAGGATGCGCTTGGGCTTGGCGATCGGGCCGAGCACCTTGCCGACGTGCTCGCGCAGTTCGCCGACGAGGTCCTCGGACTCGGACGCGCTGCCGCGCAGGATCACGAACGCCACGATCGACTGCCCGGTGGTCGCGTCGGTCGCGCCGACCACGGCCGACTCGGCGACCTTGGGGTGCGAGACCAGCGCCGACTCGACCTCGGTGGTGGAGATGTTGTGGCCGGACACGAGCATCACGTCGTCCACCCGGCCGAGCAGCCAGACGTCGCCGTCCTCGTCCTTCTTGGCACCGTCGCCGGCAAAGTACAGCCCATCGAAGCGGGACCAGTAAGTGTCCTTGAACCGCTGGTCGTCACCCCAGATGGTGCGCAGCATCGACGGCCACGGCTGGTCCAGGACCAGGTAGCCCCCGCCGCCGTTGCCGACCTCGGTCGCGGTGTCGTCGACCACCTTGGCCGAGATGCCCGGCAGCGCGCGCTGCGCGGAACCCGGCTTGGTCTCGGTCACGCCCGGCAGCGGGCTGATCATGATCGCGCCGGTCTCGGTCTGCCACCACGTGTCGACGATCGGGGTCTTCCCGGCGCCGATGTGCTCGCGGTACCAGATCCACGCCTCGGGGTTGATCGGCTCGCCGACACTGCCCAGGATGCGCAGCGAGGACAGGTCGAACCGGGCCGGGATGTCGTCGCCCCACTTCATGCAGGTGCGGATCGCGGTGGGCGCGGTGTACAGGATGGTGACCCCGTACTTCTGCACGATCTCCCACCAGCGGCCCTGGTGCGGCGAGTCCGGCGTGCCCTCGTACATGACCTGGGTGGCGCCGTTGGAGAGCGGGCCGTAGGTGATGTACGAGTGCCCGGTGACCCAGCCGATGTCGGCCGTGCACCAGTACACGTCGGTCTCGGGCTTGAGGTCGAACACCGCGTTGTGCGTGTAGCTCGCCTGGGTCAGGTAGCCGCCGGAGGTGTGCAGGATGCCCTTCGGCTTCCCCGTGGTGCCGGACGTGTACAGGATGAACAGCGGGTGCTCGGCGTCGAACGCCTGCGGCTCGTGCTCCTCGGACTGCGCGTCGACCAGGTCGTGCCACCAGAGGTCGCGGCCCTCGGTCCAGGCGACGTCGCCGCCGGTACGGCGCACCACCAGCACGTTGCGCACGTCCGGGCAGGACTGCAGCGCCTCGTCGATGGCCGGCTTGAGCGCGGAGGGCTTGCCGCGCCGATAGCCGCCGTCGGCGGTGATCACGACGCGCGCGTCGTTGTCGTTGACACGTGAGGACACCGCGTCCGCCGAGAAGCCGCCGAAGACGACCGAGTGCGGGGCGCCGATGCGCGCACACGCGAGCATCGAGATCACCGCCTCGGGGATCATCGGCAGGTAGATCGCGACCCGGTCGCCCGCCTCCACGCCCAGCGAGGTCAGCGCGTTGGCCGCCTTGGACACCTCGCGCTTGAGGTCGGCGTAGGTCAGCGTGCGGGTGTCGCCCGGCTCGCCCTCGAAGTGGATCGCCACCCGGTCGCCGTTGCCCGCCTCGACGTGCCGGTCGACGCAGTTGTAGGCGACGTTGAGCTTGCCGTCGGCGAACCACTTGGCGAACGGCGGCGTCGACCAGTCCAGCGTCTCCTGCGGCTCCACCGCCCAGTCCAGCCGCCGGGCCTGCTCGGCCCAGAAGCCGAGCCGGTCCGCAGCCGCGCGCTCGTACGCCTCGGCCTTGACGTTGGCGTCTGCCGCGAGCGCCGGCGGGGGCGCGAAGCGTCGCTCCTCGCGCAGCAGGTTCGACAGTGCCTCTCCGGCCTTGTCCCCGGTGTTCCGGTCTGCGTTGCTCACGCGTACTCCTCCGTGCCGCTGCGGTCGGTTCCTTTGGCCGTAGCTCATCAGGGACCGGCCCGAGCCGGCAAGAGGAGGACCACGATTGGTTTAGACCACTTGTCGGCTCACGGCGCATCGTGGCCGACCGCGCGATCGTACGGGGTGGCTACCCCGCGTTGAGCACCGGAAAAGTGTGATCTTCGGCGCCCAGGGTGACACCCTCCGGGAGCACCCCGGATTCGGCCCGCTCCGCGTCCACCGGGCCGAAGTCGCCGCGCACGCCGTCGTAGAGATACATCTGCGCGGAGGCGATGTCGAAGTACAGCCCGAACAGCCGCAGTCGGCCCTCGGACACGGCCCGGGCGACCACCGCGTGGTCGAGCAGGTTGTCCAATTGCTGGACCACGTTGGTCAGGCACAGTTGCTCCACCGGCGGCACCAGGTGGCCGGTCAGGGTCGGCGCGGGGCCGGCCGTGAAGCGCGCCAGCGACGCGTCGCCGTTGCGCAACCAGCGATCCAGATGCGGCGTGGTGCCGTGCCCCGACCCGGCCTCGGCCGCGTCGCCGACCTTGTCCAGCAGCGCGTTCATCGCGCCGCACCCGGAGTGCCCGCACACCGTGATGCTGCGCACACCGAGCACGGCCACCGCGTACTCGATCGCCGCGCCCACCGAAGCGTCGGCCGTGTTCGGGTCGGCGTGCCCGGCTTCGCCGCACGGCACCAGGTTGCCCACGTTGCGCACGGTGAACAGGTCGCCGGGGCCGCTCGCGGTGATCAGGTTCGGCACGATCCGCGAGTCGGCGCAGGTGATGAACAGTTGCGCGGGCTTTTGCCCCTCCAACGCGAGCCGCTCCAGGAACGGCTGCACGAGCGGCGCGGTGCGCTGCTGGAACTCGCGCGCGCCGGCCACCAGCGCCTGGGACGCGGTGCCGTCCTCGCGCGGGCACGCGCGCTGCCAGTGCCACCACGGCGCGAACCAGCGCGGCGACGGGGTCAGCCGCGAGCGCCTGGGCCCCGGGGAACCGCCCGCGGCCCGCTCGTAGCACCCGTCGTGGATCTCCTCGATGTCCACCCGCCCGCCACGCGCGAGGTAGCCCGCCCGCCACGAGTGCACCGCCTCGAACGCGGCCTGGTCGAGGTAGTCCACCGTCATGTC
Organism: Embleya sp. NPDC025285; assembly: GCF_055558835.1. Taxonomy (NCBI): domain Bacteria; kingdom Bacillati; phylum Actinomycetota; class Actinomycetes; order Kitasatosporales; family Streptomycetaceae; genus Embleya; species Embleya sp. NPDC025285. The sequence goes on along the minus strand of NZ_JBVHLU010000015.1, from coordinate 103,216 downwards.
CAGCACGACGTGCTCGCCCGGCGGCAACTTGCCCAGCACTCGGGACAGCCGCGGCACCGACAGGAAGGTCAGCGACCCGTGCACCTCGACGTGCAGCACACCGTCGTCGGGCTGGACCCGCACGGTGCTGCGGCTGAGCCGGTACAGCGCGGTGAGCACCGCGACCACCACGCCCAGCAGCACGCCCTGGAGCACACCGGCCAGGACCACCCCCGCGATCGTCGCCGCGTAGGCGGGGAACTCGCGGTGCCGGTGCACGTGTCGGATGTGCGCGAGGCTGACCATCTGGATGCCGACCACCATCACCAGCGCGGCCAGCACCGCGAGCGGGATGCGCTCGACGAGCGCGCCGAGCAGGACCACGAACACCATCACCCACACGCCGTGCAGGATGGTCGAGAACCGAGAGACCGCGCCCGCGCGCACGTTGGTCACCGAGCGGATCGCGACACCGGTGACCGGATAGCCGCCGATCGCGCCGGAGGCCACGTTGCCCACGCCTTGGCCGATCAGTTCGCGATCGAGGTTGGCCCGGGGCCCGTTGTGCAGCCGGTCGACCGCGGCGGCCGACAGCAGCGACTCCATGCCGGAGACCAGGGCCACGCTGACCACGCCGACCGCGATCGCGCTCCAGGCGCCCGACGGCGGCAACACCGGGGTGGTGAAGGTGACCGAGGACAGGTCCACCCTGGCCACGTTCAGGTGGGTCACGCTCGCGACCGCCGTGGCGAGCGAGACCGCGATCAGCGGCGCGGGCACCTTGGCCGGCGCCGCCCACCGCCCGGGCAGCCGGGACAACAGCGGCCAACCGAGCAGCAGGACCACGGTGATCACTCCCACCGCGACCGCGGGGGCGCGCAGATTGCCGACCTGGGTGGGCAGTTCGCGCAGGTTCTCCCAGGCCGAGCGCTGTGGCGCGCCGCCCAGGACCACGTGCAACTGGGCCAGCGCGATCACCACGCCGATGCCCGCGACGACGCCGTGCACGACGGCCGGCGACAGCGCGAGGGTGGCCCTGGCCACCCGGAGCAGGCCGAGCAGGATCTGCACCAGGCCGGCGCCGACGGTGACGAGACAGGTGACCCGCCAGCCGTAGGTCTGCACGAGACCGGCCACGATCACCATGACGCCGGCGGTGGGGCCGCTCACCTGGAGGGGCGCGCCTCCGAGCAGGCCGACCACGATGCCGCCGATCACGGCGGAGATGATGCCGGCGCCGAGGGGGGCGCCGGCGGCGAGCGCGATACCGAGCGAGAGCGGTACGGCGACGAGGAAAACCACGAGTGAGGCGCCGAGGTCCGCGCGCAGCGTGGCGGTCCGGGAGACCGGCGCGGGTGTGGTGGTAGGGGCAACGGGCATGTCCGTGTCCTCCGGGTCAGTCATGTCAGTCATGTCATGGCGGGCATGGCTGCCGCAGGGATGGCGGCGCGCGGGTCGAACGAGAGAGTTCCGGGCCCGGTAGGCCAAGTTAACTCTAAGTGTTTACATCGTCACAGTAAGGCTATCCTTTTCGGAACGTAAAATATGCACCCGCATGGGTGAAACGAGTGTTTCGCGCCGGAGATCTTCCACACTGTGCGTGATGGCACGTAATCTCCCCGGAGTGGGGGTGGTGCCGTGCAGGTGCTCACGCTGTTCGCGACCGGGCTCGGTGCGGGGATCGTCGCGGGTGGCGCGTCCTGCGCGGCGGTCCAGGGCGGCCTGCTGGCCGGGGCCGTGCGCCCGTGCGAGAACCCGGCCGGCGACTGCGCGAGCACGCCGCCGCGCGGCCTGCTCCCCCGCGCACTGACCGCGTTCCTCGGCGCGAAGCTGCTCGCGCACACCATCCTCGGCGCACTGCTCGGCCTGCTCGGCGGCGCGGTGCAACCGGCGCCGGGCACCCGTGCGATTCTGCTGCTCCTGGCGGGCGCGCTGATGGTGCTCTTCGGGTTGTCCATGCTCGGCGTGCCCGGCGTCGGCCGACTGCTGCCGCGCCCCTCGCCGCGCGGCGCCGGTCGCGGTCCGCTGCTCTTGGGCGCGGCCACGGTGCTGGTCCCGTGCGGAGTGACGCTGAGCGTCGAACTGGTCGCCGTGACCGCCGGGAACGCCCTCGGCGGGGCCGCCGTGCTGACCGGCTTCGTGCTCGGCACCTTCCCGCTGTTCGCCGCGCTCGGCCTGCTGGTCGGCGCGTCGGGACGGCTCCTGCGCGGCCGACCGACGGCCGCCGTGGGCCTGTTGGTGCTCGCGGTGGCCGCCTGGACGATCGCCTCCGGACTGCGCCTGGGCGGCTGGTGGACGCCGGCCGCGGTGGGCACGGTGGACCACGCGGCGGCGAGCACCGGGGCCGATGGCGTGCAGCGGGTCACCGTGCGGGTCGGGAACGAGGGCTACCACCCGGCCCGCGCGCTCGCCCGGGCCGGCGTACGCACCGTGTTGGTGCTGCGTACCGACCGCACCACCGGCTGCACCCGGGGCTTCGTCCTGCCCGCCCGCAACGTGCAGCGCGTCCTGCCGACGTCCGGCGAGACCGGGATCGACCTGGGCACGCCGCACGCCGGCACCCTCAGCTGGACCTGCTCGATGGGCATGTACAGCGGACGGATCGAGTTCCGGGCCGACCCCTGACCGTCCCGGGTGACGGCGGATCGCTTTGGGGCCCTTCCGCCCCGTACGGTGATGTGTCCGCACTCACGCGCCCCGTGCGATCCGACGCGTCCCGACTCGGGTACGCGGGGAAAGCGGTCCGGGCACGCACGCAACCGGGTGACCCCGGCGTGCGTATGTATCGATAGGGAATACAGCTCGGTCCGGCATGTCCATGGGAAGAGGTGAACTGTGCGAACTGTCCGCGGCGCTGCGGTGCTCGTCGTTGTCGCAGTCCTGGCCGCTATCGGTTTCGTGGTTTTCGCAAAGGACGGGAAAGATTCCGGCAACTCCTCTGCAAAGACCTCTGGCAACGGAAATCCGAGCGCTCCGGGCAAGGAATCGGACAAACCGAGAGGTCCGGTCCGGCCGATCGGCGACGGCTCGACCGCCGACACCGGTCCGCAGCCGAACCAGCCGAAGGTGGAAAAGCTCAAGCCGGGTGAGAAACCGCCGCAGTTCGTCGTGTTCTCCTGGGACGGCGCGGCCGAGGACGGCAACAAGCTGGTCTCGGAATTCTTGAAGCTGTCCGAGGCGAACAAGGCGCAGATGACGTACTTCCTGAGCGGCATCTACATGCTCCCGAAGGCGAAGCGGGCCATGTACACCGGACCGAAGCACGCGGCCGGCGCATCGGACATCGCGTTCATGTCCGACGAGACGATCCGCAACACGATCGTCCAGATGCGCGAGGTCTGGCTCAAGGGCAACGAGATCGGCACGCACTTCAACGGCCACTTCTGCAACAGTTCCACGAGTGGCAAGTCCTGGGCCCCGGCGGACTGGAAGAACGAGACCGAACAGGCGGTCAAGTTCGTCCAGAACTGGAAGACGAACACCGGGTTCGCCGATCTGCCGCCGCTGCCGTTCGACTACTCGCTCGGCAAGGAACTCATCGGCGGCCGGGCACCGTGCCTGGAGGGCCAGACGAATCTGATGCGGGCCGGCAAGGAAATGGGCTTCCGCTACGACGCGAGTTCCGCCGGTGGTCTTCAGGTGTGGCCCAAGCGCGGCAAGGAGACCGGCATCTGGGACTTCCCGCTCCAGTCGCTGCCGTGGCCGGGGAACCCGAGCAAGTCGCAGCTCTCCATGGACTACAACATCATGTACGAGCAGGAAGCGCTGCACGGTAAGTACGACCCGTCCAAGAAGGACGCGTGGGAGAAAGAGGCCCACGAGTTCTACATGAACGGATTCCAGCGCGCCTATACCACCAATCGCGCGCCTTTGTTCATCGGCAACCACTTCGAGGACTGGAACGGCGGCATCTATATGAATGCCGTCCGGGACACGGTGAAGTCGATCTGCACCAAGTCCGACGTGCGCTGTGTGACCTTCCGTCAGTTGACCGACTGGCTCGAAGGCCAGGACCCCGCGGTGATCACCAAGCTGCAGGGTCTGGGCGTCGGCCAGAACGTGACCGACTGGAGCACGATCATCACCGCCTCCGCCGGGGGCCAGAACAAGCCCGCCGCGCTTCGCCCGCTCGCCGCCTCGGACTCCGCGGTGCTGCCTCGTCGCCAGGACTGAGCGACCGGCCGAATCCGCGTCCGGCTCCGGCCCCGTATCGAAATCCCCTTCGGTACGGGGCCTTTGCGTGGGCGGCGCGGGTCGGCGGGGGCATCGGCGAGCCGAGGGGCGCCGACGCGGCCGTGCGCGGTTCGGTTCCCTCGTGGTGCGGGTCTTGTCGATACACTGACGGGGATCGGGTCGGTTCGGGTTCCGCCGTCCCGCGTCAGGGGTCTCCTCTTGGAGGCATGCCGGGAAGTCTGGTCGGCGCTGTTTTGTCGTTTTCGCAGGGCGGTATGCGCCTGCGAACCACAGCCGACCTGGAGGTCCCGTGGCTGCCGAGTCCGCACCACGCACCAAGTTCTTTCGGCGTCCGTCCACGTTGGCCGAACGGAACTTCATCGCGGACGCGCTACGCACCGAGACCGTCGGCGGCGCGCTGTTGCTGATCGCGGCGGTGATCGCGGTGATCTGGGCGAACACCGGGTGGAGCGGGGCCTACCACGATCTGCGCGATTTCCGCATCGGTCCGAGCGCGCTCAACCTGGACCTGTCGCTGGGCACGTGGGCCGCGGACGGCCTGCTCGCGGTGTTCTTCTTCGTGGCGGGCATCGAACTCAAGCGCGAACTGGTGGTCGGCGACCTGCGCAATCCGGCCCAGGCCGTGCTGCCGGTGGTGGCCGCCGCGTGCGGGATGCTCACTCCCGCGCTGTTCTACTTCGCGGTCAACGCGGGCGGCGGATCGCCCGACGGCTGGGCCATCCCCACCGCGACCGACATCGCGTTCGCGCTGGCCGTACTCGCGGTGATCGGCACCAGCCTGCCCTCCGCGCTGCGTTCGTTCCTGCTCACCCTCGCGGTGGTCGACGACCTCGGCGCGATCCTGATCATCGCGATCTTCTTCACCGACTCGGTCGACTTCCTCGCGCTGGCCGGGGCCTTCGCCCTGCTCGTGGTGTTCGCGCTGCTCCAGCGCTTCCGGGTGCGCGGCTGGTGGTGGTACGTACCCCTCGCCCTGGTGACCTGGGCGCTGATGCACGAGAGCGGCGTACACGCCACGGTCGCGGGTGTCGCGATGGGCCTGTTGATGCGCGTGGTCCCGGACCCGGACGAGCGAACCTCGCCGGCCGAGCACGTCGAGCACCTGGTGCGGCCGGTCTCCGCGGGCGTGGCGGTGCCGATCTTCGCGCTGCTGTCCGCGGGCGTCGCGGTCTCCGGTTCGGTGCTCGGCGACGTGTTCACCCAGCGGCCCACGCTCGGCATCATGATCGGCCTGGTCGCGGGCAAGGTGGTCGGGATCTTCGCGGGCACCTGGCTGGTCGCCCGGTTCACCCGGGCCCAACTCAGCGACGACCTCGCGTGGTCGGACGTGTTCGGCATGTCCATGCTCGCCGGCATCGGCTTCACGGTGTCCCTGTTGATCAGCGAACTGGCCTTCACCGACGACCCGACGCTGACCGAACAGGCCAAGGCCGCGGTGCTGGTGGGTTCGGTGCTCGCGGCCGTCGCGGCGTCGGTGGTGCTGCGGATAAGGAACAACACCTACGCCCGGTTGTGCGTCGAGGAGAATCGCGACGACGACGGCGACGGCATTCCGGACGTCTATCAAGCGGACGCGGATCGACTCCGCGACGAGAAGCTCGGCCACTCCTGAATACTTCGTTTCCCATCCGAAACACTCGTACGACGCGCCCCGCTGGATACGTATCGCCGCAGCAGGGCATGATCGGGGTCGGATTATCCATACAGGTACAAGGAGTGACCATGGCAGGCACCGACAGGTCCCCGGCCCAGGACGTGCCCGTCGACGCACAGCGATCCCTCGGCGAGCTGTTCTCGTCGGCCAGCCGCGACATGTCCACGCTGGTGCGCAGCGAGATCGCGCTCGCCAAGAGCGAGGTCAAGGTCAGCGTGGTCAACGTCGCGAAGGGCGGCGGCGCGTTCGGCGCGGCTGCCTTCATCGGCGTGTTCGCGTTCATCTTCCTGAGCTTCGCGATCGTGTACGGAATCCACGCCCTCGGTCTCGGCGTGGCGTGGAGCTTCCTGATCGTCGGCGGCTTCTACCTCCTGCTCGCGGGCGGGCTCGCGTTCTACGGCATCAAGTCGTTCAAGAACGTCCGCGCGCCGGAGCGCACGATCACCACCACCCGGGACACGGTCACCACGCTCAAGAACGTCGGTTGATCCGGCAACGCGCCCGGGCCGGCCAAACCGGCGGCGGAAACCGGGGTGCGATGGCGAGTGTGCGACGCTGCTCCGCATGACGGTTCCCGAGAGCACCGTGGTCAACGTGGACGGGCCCTGGACACACCGCGACATCGCCGCCAACGGCGCGCGGTTCCACATCGCCGAAATGGGCGAGGGGCCGGTCGTGCTGTTGCTGCACGGTTTCCCGGAGTTCTGGTGGGCCTGGCGGCATCAGATGCCGGTGCTGGCCCGGGCCGGCTACCGCGCGGTCGCGATGGACCTGCGCGGGTACGGCGGCAGTGACCGCACCCCGCGCGGCTACGACCCGATCACCCTGGCCCTGGACGTGACCGGGGTGATCCGCTCGCTCGGCGAGCCGGACGCGATCGTGGTCGGCCACGACCTGGGCGCCTACCTGGGCTGGACCGCGGCCGTGTTGCGGCCCAAGGTGGTGCGCCGGTTGGTCGCGGTGTCCATGCCGCATCCCCGGCAACTGCGCGGCGCGCTGTTGACCGACCGGCACCAGATGGCCGCGAGTTCGCACATCTTCGGCTTCCAGCGACCGTGGGTGCCCGAGCGGCAGTTGGTCCGCGATGGCGCGGCGATGGTGGGCGACATGTTGAGCGCGTGGTCGGCGCCGGGCCGGCCGGCCGACGAGTCGATCGCGCGCTATCGCCAGGCGATGCTGGTGCCCGGCACGGCGCACTGCGCGGCGGAGCACTACCGCTGGCTGATCCGGTCCATCCCGCGCCCGGACGGCATCCAGTACTCGGCCCGGATGAAGGCCCCCGTCGAGGTGCCCACGCTGCATCTGCACGGCGCGCTCGACCCGGTGATCCTGCCGCGCACGGCGGCCGGCTCCGGGCGCTACGTGGAGGCGCCCTACCGCTGGCGACTGATCGAGGGCGTGGGGCACTTCCCGCACGAGGAACAACCGGCCGTGTTCACCGAGGAACTCCTGGGTTGGTTGAAGGACCCGGAACCCGAGCGCTGAAGTTCCGACAGCGCTTTCGGGCCTTTCTTGTACGATCTTGACGGGGATATCCGACACTTCCGTACAGATCGCCTCCGACGTGTCCGGAAATGATTTTCGGACCGCCGAGGCGGCGCGATTACGCCGTCGGTGACCCGGGTAGGCGCCACCGTATGAGCCGGACGTACAACGCTCCGAGCATGGCGGCGGGGGCCGGGGACACCCGGTCGGAGACGGCAGAGACCCTCATGGTTGAGATCGGCACCACTGGCACTCACGGGTTCGAGCACACGCGAGGGGCGCCGGCCGGCGCGGTTGCCGACCGGGGGGATCATTTGCCGGGGCTGATGGGGATATTGCGCCGACGAGCGCGTTGGTTGAGTCTGCGCCTGCGCTTCCTGCGTTGACGTGTCGACGCGACCCGGGACCGGGTCGCGTCGCACCATCCCCTGTCTCGCGTACGGGTTCCGCTTCGCGCACGGGCTCCGCGCAGCGCTCGATGCCGCTTTTCGCCGCTCAGGCGAACGTGCTGAACCACAAGAGCGCGACGGTGGCGAGCATCATCACCGGCACCAGGACGAGCGTCTCCACGCGATTTCCGGTCCGGCTGACCACGGCCACCTCGAAGCGGGTGCCCAGCGGCCAGAACAGCGGTATCCCCTGCTTGGTGAGGAAGTCGCCGAGCAGGTGCGCGATACAGCCCAGCACGATCACCATCGGCAACCAGTCGGGGGCCGCCGGCATCCAGTGGTCGACCACCGCCGTGCCGCCGCCGGCGAGCGCGACGATGGTGATCCAGGAGGCGACGCCCTTGCCCGGCGGACACAGGTTCAGCGCGCGCAGCGCGAGCGCGAGCAGCAGGAAGACCATGGTGAGGGTGAACGGCCGCCCCAAGTGCTCGACCCCCTGCCAGGTCAGCAGTCCGGCCAGGACGACGAAGGCGATCGAGTGGGTCGCGTGTCGGTGCCCGCCGGACACTTTGGCCACGCCCGCGCACAGCGCCCGCGAGAGCGGTCCCAGGAAGTTGGCGATCGTGCCGTTGTGGTGATCGAGGTCGGGCAGCAGCGCCGCGCCGGCGGTCAGGAACGTACCGATCACGATCTCGGACGGGGACAGGTGGTTGTGCCACAGGTGTTGGGGCAGCGTCGGTGCCGTCGCCGCGAACACCAGTGCCCCGCTGACCGCGTGCGAATGCCCGAGCATTCCCCCACCCCACCCCGCCTCGCCCCGCCCTCGCCGCTCGTCGCGGCTGTGCCCGAACGTCTGCCCGAGAACCCGGCGGACATGCGTCACATGGCGCAACTCTGAGTGTCCACGGGACGGTCGCCGACCGCGCCCGCCTCGGCGTCCGCGCGCACCTCCTCGACGGTGAGCGCGTACCCGGTGGACTCGTCGTCGAGCGACTTGGCGAAGATCACCCCGGCGACCTTGCCGTTCGGTGAGATCAGCGGGCCGCCGGAGTTGCCCTGGCGCACCTTCGCGTACAGCGAGTAGACGTCGCGACTGACCGTGCCGCGTTTGTAGATGTCCGGGCCGCCGGCCTGGATCCGGGCCCGGACCCGGGCGGGTTCGACGTGGAAGGCGCCGTTCTCCGGGAAGCCCACCACAATCGCGTCCGCGCCGCTCTCCACCTTGGGTTCGAACTGCAGCGGGGTGGCCTTGAGTCCGGGCACCTTGAGCACCGCGATGTCGCGCTTCCAGTCGTAGAGCACGACCTCGGCCGGGTATTCGCGGCCCTCGCCGCCGATCTGCACGGTCGGCTTCTTGACGCCACCTACTACGTGGGCGTTGGTCATCACGCGCTGCGGGGCGTAGACGAAGCCGGAGCCCTCGATCACCTTGCCGCAACTCTTCGCGGTGCCGACGATCTTGACGATGCTGTCCCGGGTCTCCTGGACCGCCGGCATCGACAACAACCTCGGGTCCGGCGGCGGGACCTGCGGGATGTCCTCGCGAACGAACGGGCTGAAGACCTGCGGGAAGCCGTTGCGGTCGAGCAGGTTGCCGAACGAGGAGAACCACGTGTCGGCGCCCTGCGGCAACACCTTCTGCACGCCGCCGAGCACCTGCGAGGAACGCACCTCGCGCGAGATGGTGGGCATCGAGGCGCCCGCGACCGAGGAGCCGATCAGCCAGACCACGATCAGCAGCGCGCACACGCTCACGATCGAGCCCCCGGCCGCGTCCACCAGTCGCGCCGGACGCCAGGTGAGTTGCCGGCGCAGCCGGTTGCCGGCCGCGGTGGTCAGCGCCTGGAGCGCGGTGGCCAGCACGAGCACGACACAGATCGCCGCGATCGAGGGACCCAGCCCCGGCTCGAACCGGTTGAGCAGCGACGGCACCAGCCACATGCCGAACACACCGCCGCCGATGAAGCCCAGGAACGAGAGCACGCCGACGATGAAGCCCTGCCGGTATCCGGAGATGGCGAAGGCCACCGCGGCGGCGAGCAGCAACAGGTCCAGGACATTCACGGGCTCACGTTCTCATGTGCGAGCCCGCGCTGTCCGCCGCCGTGCCGGTTCGTCGAACACCGGTGACACAGCCGTACAGGACCGGTGTTGACGTGCCGTCAGCCCGCCCCGCACCGGGTGCGGCGGGCGGGCCGGCGGTCAGTCGCGGACCTCGGGCTCGGAGGCGGTCTCCTCGTAGCGGTCGAACCCGCGCCGGGCCAACCGGCTCTCGGTCTCCGAAAGGGCGACCTCGCGGCGGCTGTCCCACGGCCGTTCCCAGCCGGTGTGGTGCAGGACCCGGTCGATCAGCCCCGCGGTGAAGCCCCAGACCACCAGGTCGTGCACCAGGAACGCCGGGCCCAGGTGACCGCCGGGGTGGCGCAGTCGGGCCCGGTTCGCCGGTTCGGCGAGCTCGGCGATCGACACCCGCAACACGCGCGCGACCTCCTCGGGTGCCCCCGGGGCGACTTCACTCTCCCGGTGCCACCACGCGAGCACGGGCGTGACCACGAAGTCGCTCACCGGGATGTACAGGTCCGGCAGCCGGCCGAAGACCCGCACACCGGAGGGGTCGAGCCCGACCTCCTCCTGCGCCTCGCGCAGCGCGGTGCCCTCCGGGCCGTCGTCGCCCGGGTCCACCGAACCGCCCGGAAACGCGGGCTGGCCCGCGTGCGAGCGCAGCGTCGCGGCGCGTTGCAGCAGCAGCAGGTCCGGACCGTCGGGCCCCTCGCCGAACAACACCAGCACGGCGGAGCGCCGACCGCCCTCGGCCGGTGGCAGGAAACGGCTCAGTTGCTCGGGGCGGATCTCCCGAGCGGCGCGCGCGACCGGGCGCAGCCATTCCGGCAGATCCGCTTCGGCCCAGGTCTGGATCCCGGTTCCGGTCTGGGTCACCCGGCGTCCCCCTCGTCTCGCGGTGCGGCCTTCGCTCGTGCGGCCCTCGCTCGGGTGGCCTTCGTTCGTGCGGCCTCGGCCGGTGCGGCCTTCGTCTCGGATACGTCTTCGGATGCGTCCACGTCTTCGGATGCGTCGCCCGGCACGGCAAGCACCGGCTTGGCCGGCGGCTTGAGCCGTTGGCCGGGTTGCCCGGCCATCTCGTACTTCAGCAGCGCCCTGGCCTTGATCGGATCCGTCTCGCCCTCGCCGTACGCCGGACACAGCGGCGCGATGGCGCACGCCCCGCACGCCGGGCGGCGGGCGTGGCAGACCCGGCGGCCGTGGAAGATCACCCGGTGCGACAGCAGGGTCAGGTCCTTGCGCGGAAACAGCGCGCCGACCTCCTGCTCGACCTTGACCGGATCATCGTCCTTGGTCCACCCGAAGCGCCGGGCCAGCCGGCCGAAGTGGGTGTCGACGGTGATGCCGGGCACGTCGAAGACCTCGCCGAGCACCACGTTGGCGGTCTTGCGACCCACGCCGGGCAGCGTGACCAGTTCGGCGAGCTTGCCCGGCACCTCGCCGTCGTAGCGTTCCAGGAGCGCCTGGGCCAGGCCCTGCACCGAGCGCGTCTTGGCCCGGAAGAACCCGGTCGGCTGAATGATCGCCTCCAGTTCGGCCGGTTCCGCGGCGGCCACCGCGGCGGCGTCGGGAAAGCGGGCGAACAGTGCCGGGGTGACCGTGTTGACCCGTCGGTCGGTGGTCTGCGCGGACAACACCACCGCGACCAGGAGCTGGAACGCGTCGCCGTAGTCGAGTTCGCAGTGCGCACCCGGGTATATCTCGCCCAATTCGCGATTGATCCGGCGCGCGCGGCGCACCAGAGCGAGATGGGACTCGGTTTTCACGACCTTCGCGGCCGCCCGCGACCTGCGCGGCGCGGGCTCCGTCACGTTGCTCGACACCCGGCCAGAGTACGCAGATGGACGGGGCGTACGGTCGAGCAGTCCGCACATGCTTGATCACAGGAGCGACATGTCCGGTTACTGTGGATCCGCCCGTTCGTGATCCAGGCCACCCCGCGTGATGATTGCGGGTACCGGTGCGTCAGACTGTGACCGATCGCACTGTTTGACCGCTCGGCTTTCATTGGTGTCGACCAGGCCGGCCTAGGAGGAACCTCGTGGACGACGTTTTGCAGCGGGCTCCGCTGTTCGCGGCGCTCGAAGATGAGGACGCCGCCGAGCTGCGGGCCTCCATGACGGAGGTCGCGCTCGAGCGCGGGGACTCGCTCTTCCACGAGGGTGACCCGGGTGACCGGCTGTACGTGGTGATCGAGGGCAAGATCAAGCTGCACCGCAGCTCCAACGACGGCCGCGAGAACATGCTCGCGGTGCTGGGCCCGGGCGAGATGTTCGGCGAGCTGTCGCTGTTCGACCCCGGACCGCGTACGGCGACCGCGACCGCGCTCACCGACGTGCGCCTGCTCGGCCTGGGCCACTCCGACCTGCAGCCCTGGCTGACCGGTCGGCCCAAGGTCGCCGCGGCACTGCTGCGGGCGATAGCGCGTCGGCTGCGGCGGACCAACGAGAGCCTGGGCGACCTGGTCTTCTCCGACGTCCCGGGACGGGTGGCCAAGGCCCTGCTCGACCTGTCCCGCCGGTTCGGCGTGCCCGCCGACGAAGGCATCCACGTCGCGCACGACCTCACCCAGGAGGAGCTGGCCCAGTTGGTCGGCGCCTCGCGGGAGACGGTCAACAAGGCGCTCGCCGACTTCGCCAGCCGGGGTTGGCTGCGACTGGAGGCGCGTGCGGTGGTCCTGATGGACGTCGAGCGGTTGTCGCGCCGCTCGCGCTAGCACGTCGCGCACCGAACACGTGGGGGTCCGCCGTCGGCGGGCCCCCACGCGGCGTTCAGGCGTCCGCGCGCTCGGTCAGGTATTCGAGCTGGGCGCGGACCGACATCTCGGCGGCCCACCACAGGCCGCGGTCCACGTCCGCGTAGACCCGTTCGACGACGTCCTGGGCGGTCTTGTCGCCCGCCGCGACCGCGGCCTCCACCTGGGCCAGCCGGGCCGCCCGGTGGGCCAGGTAGAAGTCGAGCACGCCGACCGCGTCGTCCAGGATCGGGCCGTGCGCGGGCAGCACCGCGGTGACCTCGCCGGCGGCGGCGAGGGCGCGCAGCCGGCGCAGCGAGTCCAGGTAGTCGCCGAGTCGGCCGTCGGGGTGCGCGACCACCGTGGTGCCACGACCCAGCACGGTGTCGCCGGTGATCACGAAGCGGTCCGCGGCCACCACGAAGCACACCGAGTCGCCGGAATGGCCGGGAGTGGCCAGTACCCGCAGGTCCAAGCCGCCGTCGTCGATCACCTGGCCGTCCACCAGGCCCTCGCCGCCGTAGCGCCACTGCGGGTCGACCGAGTGCACGACGGCGTTGGTGAGCGCCTTGAGGCCGGCCACGCCGGCCGAGTGGTCGGGGTGGCCGTGGGTGAGCAGGATCCGGCCCACGCGGCGGCCCTCGGCCTCCACCGCGGCCACGATCGCGCGCAGATGGCCCTCGTCGTCGGGGCCGGGGTCGATCACCACGGCGGTGTCCGCGCCCGGCTCGGCCACGATCCACGTGTTGGTGCCGTCCAGCGACATCGCGCTCGGGTTCGGTGCGAGCAGACAGGTCACCCGGGAGCTCGCGGGTCCGCCGATGGTCGGGCGCGGGTTGCCGGGCAGGGGCTGTGCGTTCATGGTGGTCATCCTGTACCTCGGTGGCCCGGACCGATCCGGTGGATGCCCTCGGACCGGCTCCGGGTCGTCGGTGGGGCCTCAGCGCAGACCGAACGGGTCCGCGACCCCCGGCCATTCGAGCACGAGGCGATCCCCGTCGAAACGGCCCTGGGCCATGATCGGGGTGATCTCCCGGTCGGCCGCGGCGGCCAGGGCAGCCGCCGGGTCGGCCAGCTCCGCCAGGTGGCGCAGCGTGTCGATGGTGGGCGGCAACATCGCCATCTCCTGCGCCCGGTGTTGTGCCAGCGCGTCGCCGGGCCGGGCCCAGGTGACCCGGTCGGCCTCGCCGGAGACGTCCCGGGTGCGCTGGCCGGCGGGCAGGGCGGCGACGAAGAACCACGTGTCGTAGCGGCGGTCCTCGAACTCGGGGGTGATCCAGCGCCCCCACGCGCCCAGCAGGTCGGAGCGCAGCACCAGTTCGCGCCGCTCCAGGAACTCGGTCAGCGTCTGCTCGCGCGCCACCAGCGCGGCGCGGTCCGCCTCCCAGTCCGCGCCGGTGGTGTCCGAGACGACGGTGCTCGGGTCGGGCCCGGCGAGCAGCACACCGGATTCCTCGAAGGTCTCGCGCACGGCGGCGCAGACGATCGCGCGGGCCTCGGCGACGCCGGTGCCCAGCCGCTTGGCCCACTCGGCGGGTTCGGGGCCGGCCCAGGCCACCGAGTGGTCCGCGTCCCGGGGGTCGACGCCGCCGCCGGGGAAGGCGTACATCCCGGCCGCGAACTTCATCGTGGTGTGCCGGCGCAGCAGATACGCCTCGGCACCGTGCGGCCGCTCGCGCAGCAGCACCACGGTCGCCGCGCGGCGCGGAGCCACCGGTTCCGCCTCGCCGGCGATGATCGCGCGGGCCCGCTCGGCCCAGGACGCGGGCATGCCCGGCTGGGCCTTCCCGGCTCGCGTACTCCCTGATTCGGCCATGCGCCGGATCGTACGCCTGACCGAGTCAAGTTCCATCCCTCGCCCCCGAAAACGATCGGACCCGACCCGAAAGGGCCAGGTCCGATCATCACGATGGCGCAGCGGGCGATCCGCTCAGACCACCTCGACGAGGATCTCCACCTCGACCGGGGCGTCCAGCGGCAGCACGGCCACCCCGACCGCGCTGCGGGCGTGCCGCCCGGACTCGCCGAACACCTCGCCGAGCAGTTCGCTGGCGCCGTTGATCACGCCGGGCTGGCCGGTGAAGTCCGGGGCGCTGGCCACGAACCCGACCACCTTGACCACCCGACGCACCAGCGACAGGTCGCCGAGCTCGGCCTTGACCGCCGCGAGCGCGTTGAGCGCGCACTGGCGGGCGAGTTCCTTCGCCTCCTCGGCGGTGACCTCGGCGCCGACCTTGCCGGTCGAGGGCAGCTTGCCCTCGACCATCGGCAACTGGCCCGAGGTGTAGATGTAATTGCCGGTGCGGATCGCCGGAACGTACGCGGCCACCGGCGGCACCACGCCGGGCAGGGTAAGCCCCAGCTCGGTCAGGCGCTGCTCGGGGTGTACCTCGCTCACTTCGCCGCCTCCTGCTTCGCACGCTTCATGTAGGCCACCAGGCTCTCCGGGTTGGGGCCGGGCACGACCTGCACGAGCTCCCAGCCGTCGTCGCCCCAGTTGTCCAGGATCTGCTTGGTCGCGTGCACCAGCAGGGGGACCGTCACGTATTCCCACTTCGTCATGTGTGCAGACTTTAGACGGACACGTCGGGCGGTTCGACGGGGCGCCACGCCACCGGCGAGGACAACACCATCGTGCTGGAGGGTTTGCCGTGCTCGGCGAGCCGGTCGATCAGAATCTGGAAGTCGGACATCGATGCGACCGCGACCATGAGCAGGCAGCACGCGTCACCGGTGACCCGGTGCACCTGGAGCACCTCGGGCCACTCGCGCACGGTGTCCGCGTCCCGGCGCAGCAGGCAGCCGGGGCCGTAGCAATTCATCCGGACCAGCGCCACCACACCGCGGCCGGCCGCGGCCGGATCCACATGCGCGTGATAACCGGTGATCACGCCGGTGTGTTCGAGCCGGCGCACCCGGGTGGCCACCGCGGGCGCGGAGAGGTTGATCCGCCGGGACAACTCGTTGAGCGAGACCCGGGCGTCGCGCTGCAATTCGGCGAGCAATCTGCGGTCGATCGCGTCCATGCGCACCCTCCGTTCACGATCGTGAGCACATGTCCTTCGACACTTTGCGAGCGTAAACCGAACCGGGGCTTCCGATGCTCGACACCCATTCCCAACCGAATGGTCGCACGATTCCATATGGGCACTCCCCGACCGGCCCTTCCGGCGCACCGGCGGGACCGGCCGGAGAGGTGACCTGCGATGACGTTCGACGAACGGACCCCACCGGCCGATCCGGCGAGCGCGACGTGTCCGATGGCGGGCCCGCGTCGAGGCCCCGCGGACGCCGCGGCGCCGCCGTACGCGGACTACGTGCAACTCGACCGGCTGCTCTCCCTCCAGCGCACCCGCACCGACGTGCCCGCCGAGCTGTCGTTCCTGATCTCCTCCCAGGTGATGGAGCTGCTGTTCGCGCTGCTGCGGCACGAATGGACGATCGCGGGCGAACGGCTCGACGCAAACGACGTGCCCGGCGCGATCGGCACGCTGCGGCGCAGCATCCGCGAGCTGGACGTGCTGGTGTCCACGTGGGACCTGCTCGCGACGCTCACCCCCGGCGAGTTCGGCGGCTTCCGGGACGCGCTCGGCGACGCGTCCGGCTTCCAGTCGCACCTGTACCGGCATCTCGAATTCCTGCTCGGCGTCAAACGCGCGGGCGTGCTGCGGCCCTACACGGGCAGTCCGGAGGTGCACGCCGAGCTGGAGCGCTCGTTGCGCGCGCCGAGCCTGTACGACCACGCGCTCGCCCTGCTCGCCCGCCGGGGTCGACACACCCCGACTCCCGGCGCGGATCCGAGTCGGCCGTACGAGCCGTCCCAGGACGTCGAACGCGCGTGGGCGGGCGTGTACACGGACGGCGTGGTCGACTTGGTCGAGCTCGGCGAGGTGCTCACCGACATCTCCGAGCGCTGGACCCGCTGGCGCGAGCGACATCTGGCCGCCACACTGCGAGCGCTGGGAAACCGGCCGGGCACGGGTGGCTCGGCCGGAGCGTCTTGGTTGGAGCAGACCGTACGTGTGCGCGTTTTTCCCGAATTGTGGACCATGCGCACCTTGGTCGAACCATCGAAGGTCTGATTCATCGAAAGATGGGTGAAGCATGTCCGATTCCTTGCCGAACACGGCCGCCGACGACGCGTCGGTCCGACTCTCCAACGGTCGCCTAGCGGCCGGACGGGTGGCCGAAGCCGCCGAACTGGACGCGGCCGACCCGCTGGCGCACGTGCGCGAGCGGTTCCTGCTGCCGGCAGGCGTGATCTACCTCGACGGCAACTCGCTGGGCGCGCTGCCCGCCGCGGTGCCCGAGGCGCTGAACGACGCGGTGCACCGCCAGTGGGGCACCGACCTGATCCGCTCCTGGAACGCCAACGACTGGTGGGGGGCGCCCGCGCGGATCGGCGACCGGATCGGCGCGCTGATCGGCGCCGCGCCCGGTCGGGTGGTGTGCGGCGACTCGACGTCGGTGCAGATCTTCAACGCGATCGCCGGTGCCCTGCGGCTGCGCCCGGGACGCACCGTGGTGCTGGCCGACCCGGACAGCTTCCCCACCGACCTCTACCTGGCCGACTCGATGGCCGGCCTGCTCGGCGCCCAGGTGCGCCGGGTCCCGGTCGGCGAACTCGCCGAGGTGCTGCGCGCGGACGGCGACACGGTCGCGGTGATCGCCTACAACCACGTCGACTACCGCAGCGGCGAACTGCGCGACCTGCCCGGATTGACCGCCGCGGCGCACGCGGTCGGCGCGTTGGCGCTGTGGGACCTGTGCCACTCCGCCGGCGCGTTCCCGATCGACCTGGACGCGCACGACGTCGACCTCGCCGTCGGCTGCGGCTACAAGTACCTGTCCGGCGGCCCCGGCGCGCCGGCGTTCGTCTACGTGGCCGAGCGGCACATCGCCGACTTCGCGCCCGCCCTGACCGGCTGGCACGGGCACGCGAACCCGTTCGGCATGGAGCCGGGATACGCGCCCGCGCCGGGCATCGAGCGGGCCCGGATAGGCACCCCGCCGCTGTTGTCGATGCTCGCGCTCGAAGCCGCGCTCGGCGCCTACGACGACGTGTCCATGACGGCCGTGCGGGCCAAGGGCCTGGCGCTGACCGACCTGTTCATCGCCTGCGTCACCGATCTGGGCCTGGAGACGCTGACCCCGCTCGAGCACGCGCGGCGCGGCAGCCAGGTCGCGGTGCGCCACCCGGAACCGCACGCGGTGATGGCGGCGCTGATCGACCGGGGCGTGATCGGCGACGTCCGGCCGCCGGATGTGCTGCGCTTCGGGTTCAACCCGCTCTACATCGGCCACGCCGACGTGGTCGAGGCCGCGCGCGTCCTCGGGGACATCCTGGAGACGGGGGCGTACAAGGACGCGCGCTACGCCGTTCGGGCGACGGTGACGTGACGCGGGTCACCACAGGGGGATCACCTCCGACCGGGCGGGGACGGGGTGGTTAGGCTCGACTCGTGAGTTTGGGTGCGCGGTCACACGGGTCCGGTAACGCCTCGGCTGCGGCCGAATGGCGCAAGCCTTCGAGGGCAGGGATCCGGGCATGCCACGTACCCGAGACGACCGTCGCGCCGGCCGCCCCGGCCGTACCCGCTGGACGGACGCCGTGAGCACCTCGACGGCGGGCGCACGCACGACCGACGGCAACGCCGACTGGGAGGGCGTGCGCCTGCACGTGGTCAGCGGCAAGGGCGGCACCGGCAAGACCACCGTGGCCGCCGCGCTGGCACTGGCGCTGGCCTCGGGCGGGCGGCGCACGCTACTGGTCGAGGTGGAGGGGCGACAGGGCATCGCGCAGCTCTTCGACTGCCCGCATCTGCCCTACGAGGACCGCAAGATCGCGGTCGCCCCGGGTGGCGGCGAGGTGTACGCGCTCGCGATCGACCCGGAAGAGGCGCTGCTCGAATATCTCGACATGTTCTACCACCTGGGTCGGGCCGGTAAGGGCCTGAAGAAGCTCGGGGCGATCGACTTCGCGACCACCATCGCGCCGGGGCTGCGCGACGTGCTGCTGACCGGCAAGGCGTGCGAGTCGGCCCGGCGCCGCACGCAGGGGAAGTTCGCCTACGACGCGGTGGTCATGGACGCGCCGCCCACCGGCCGGATCGCACGCTTCCTCAACGTCAACACCGAGGTCGCGGGGCTGGCCAGATTCGGCCCGATCCACACCCAGGCCGAGGCGGTGATGGGGGTGATCCGCTCACCGCAGACCGCGGTCCACCTGGTCACCCTGCTGGAGGAGATGCCGGTCCAGGAGACCGTGGACGGCGTCACCGAACTGCGCGACTCGGGCCTGCCCACCGGCGGCGTGGTGATCAACATGGCCCGGCCGCCGCTCCAAGCCGAGGACGAGAGCGACACCGGACAGCGGCTCACCGCCGAGCTGCTCGAGGCCGGCCTGGTCGCGGGCGGCATCAAGCCCACCCGGCCGCTGGTCACCTCGCTGCTGGCCGAGGCCGACGAGCACGCGAGCCGGATCGAGTTGGAGAGCACCGGCCGCGCCCTGGTCCGCGGGCTGGACCTGCCGGTGTACGAACTGCCGCTGCTGGCCGACGGAATGGACCTGGGCGGTCTGTACCGCCTCGCCGAAGCGCTGCGCGAGCAGGGGATGGCATGAACAGGCTGGAGATCGACGAGCTGATCGACGACCCGGGCACCCGCATCCTGGTGTGCTGCGGCTCCGGCGGCGTCGGCAAGACCACCACCGCCGCGGCGCTCGGGCTGCGCGCGGCCGAACGCGGTCGGGACGTGGTGGTGCTGACCATCGACCCCGCACGCCGGCTCGCCCAGTCGATGGGCCTGACCGAGTTGGACAACACGCCACGCCGGGTCGTCGACGTCGACGAGACCAAGGGCGGCAGCCTGCACGCGATGATGCTCGACATGAAGCGCACGTTCGACGAGATCGTCGAACAACACGCCGACCCCGAGCGCGCGCAGCAGATCCTGGACAACCCGTTCTACCAATCGTTGTCCTCCAGCTTCGCCGGTACGCAGGAGTACATGGCGATGGAGAAGCTGGGCCAGTTGCACGCGACCGGCGAGTGGGACCTGATCGTGGTGGACACCCCGCCGAGCCGGTCCGCGCTCGACTTCCTCGACGCCCCCCAGCGCCTGGGCTCGTTCCTGGACGGCCGGCTGATCCGGATACTCTCCGCTCCCGCCAAGGTCGGCGGGCGCGGCGCGCTCAAGTTCCTGTCCGCGGGCATGGGCCTGATGACCGGCGCGCTCAGCAAGGTGGTCGGCACCCACCTGCTGACCGACATCCAGACCTTCGTGGCCGC
This sequence comes from Embleya sp. NPDC025285, assembly GCF_055558835.1. NCBI lineage: Bacteria > Bacillati > Actinomycetota > Actinomycetes > Kitasatosporales > Streptomycetaceae > Embleya > Embleya sp. NPDC025285. The sequence continues at coordinate 83,431 of NZ_JBVHLU010000015.1, read as the reverse complement.
GCTGGACACCACCTTCGGCGGCTTCCGCAAGCGGGCCGACGCGACCTACAAACTGCTCCAGGCGCGCGGCACCTCGTTCCTGGTGGTCGCCGCGCCGGAGAAGGACGCGCTGCGGGAGGCCGCGTACTTCGTCGACCGACTGGGCACCGAGCGCATGCCGCTGGCCGGCCTCGTGCTCAACCGCGTGCACGCCACGCGCGCCGGTCGGCTGTCCGCGGAACGCAGCGTGGCCGCGGCCGAGGCGCTGACCGAGCAGGCGGAGCAGGCCGAACAGCTCGCGCAGGTCGAGGAGGTCGAACCGCTCGACGGTGAGCACCCGTCGCGGCCCGCCGACCTGCGCCTGGTCGCGGGACTGCTGACGCTGCACGCCGAGCGGTTGCGGGTGATCGACCGGGAGGAGCGCATGCGCACGCGCTTCACCTCGATCCACCCCGAGGTGCGGGTGGCCGAGGTTCCGGCGCTGCCCGGTGACGTGCACGACCTGGACGGGCTGCGGGTGATCGGCGAGAGCCTGGGCACGGGCTGAGCCCGGGTCCGCCGGCAGCCCGAATCCGCTCGGCGACCCGCGATCGCTGTCGATCGGGTTCACCCGGTTTCATCCGCACCCGCGCACCACGCCGCGGCTGTCGTCCGTATCGACCCACCGTGCCACGGGGTTCGTCCGTACCCGCCGGGACCCGGGCCTGACTCCCGGCCCCGGCGGGTTCTCACGTGCGAACGAGGTGGCGTTCGGCCGTCGACACGTGCTCAGCCGGCGACCCGAAACTCCTCGTCTCCGTGGATGTCGCGCTCGTACTCCTCGCGCGCGGTCTCCAGCAGCCGACGCCACGAGGTGATCATCGGCCGGCGGCGCAGCAGCGCGCGCCGCTCCCGCTCGGTCATGCCACCCCAGACACCGAACTCCACTCGATTGTCCAGCGCGTCCGCCAGGCACTCGGTGCGGACCGGACACCCGGTGCACACTGCCTTGGCACGGTTCTGCGCCGCCCCCTGCACGAACAGCTCATCCGGATCGGTACTCCGGCAGGCGGCCTGCGTGCTCCAGTCGGTAACCCAGCTCATGCTGGTGCCGTCCTCTCCCGATTTTCGAGGCTCCCCCAACGGCGGCGAAGGGAATTCCCGACGCCAAGCAGGACGGTACGAAACCCTGGGCACGCGCAACAGCCCCTGTGCGGGCAGTCATCGATGGCCCGGAAGGACTATGCGCAAATATGGACCCACCCGTCCGGGTGAATGCTCTTGCGTTTCCGGTCACGGCTTCACTCAGAAGGAGGCACGTCCGCGGCACAGAGCACGGCAGCGAGATCCGACATCCGGCCGCATTCACTCTAAAGAGTGAAATGGCTACTGACACGGATCCCCCGGCTGCTCCGCCAGCTTAGGCGAAGTCCCTTCACCGCGTAGGGTGTTTCGGCACGTAGGCTGTCGCCCATGGCCCGAACTTCCTCCGGCTCGGCCCGCCCGAAACGCGGCTCGTCCCGCTCACGATCCCCGTTGGGCTTCGTGGGACGGTTCGCCGCCTTCGTGGGTGCGAGCATCCTCGCCGGCGCCCTGGTCGCGGGAATCGCACTGCCCTTCGTGGGAGGCTTCGGCCTGACCGCGAAGGCGGCGTCGGAAAACTTCGACGATCTGCCCAGTGATCTGGATCAACCGTTCCTGTCGCAGCCGTCGTACATCCTCGACTCCGAGGGCAACCAGCTCGCGATGGTCTACGACCGGTATCGCATCCTGGTGAACTTCGACCAGATCTCACCGATCATGCGTCAGGCGATCGTGGCGATCGAGGACTCGCGCTTCTACGAGCACGGTCCGATCGACCTCAAGGGCACCCTGCGCGCCCTGATGCGCAATCAGCAGTCGGGTGGCACGGGATCCAAGCAGGGCGGTTCCAGTCTCACCCAGCAGTACGTGAAGAACATCTTCGTGGAGGAGGCCGGCAACGACCCGGCCAAGGTGGCCAAGGCCCAGGCCCAGGAGGTCTCCCGCAAGGTCAAGGAACTGAAGTACGCGATCGGCCTGGAACAACGGCTGTCCAAGGACGAGATCCTCACCAGGTATCTCAACATCACCTTCTTCGGCCGCCAGGCGTACGGCGTCGAGGCCGCGTCGCAGCGCTACTTCAGCAAGCACGCCAAGGACCTGACCCTGACCGAGGCGGCCACCCTGGCCGGCGTGGTGCAGGCGCCCTCGGCGTACGACCCGATCGGCTACCCGAACGCCGCCCGGGAACGACGCAACATAGTGTTGCAGCGCATGGCCGAGGTGAAGGTCATCTCGCAGGTCGAGGCCGACGCGGCCAAGGCCACCGAACTGAACCTGAAGACCCAGCCGCTGCCCAACGGCTGCATCACCGCCGACCAGATCGACGGTGCCGCGTTCTTCTGCGACTACGTCGAACGGGTGGTCAAGAACGACCCGGCGTTCGGCGCGAACAAGGGCGACCGCGACCGGTTGTGGCGCGAGGGCGGTCTGCGGATCACCACCACGTTGGACCGAAAGGCCCAGAAGTCGGCCTACACCGCCGCAACCAAGGGCGTACTCCAAAAGGACCCGGTCGCCGACGCGGTCGTCATGGTCGAGCCGGGCAGCGGCAAAATCAAGGCGATGGCGCAGAGTCGGCCGTACGGGTTCGGCGACTACGAGACCACGCTCAACTACTCGGTCGACCACTCCATGGGCGGCTCGACGTACGGCTTCCAGACCGGCTCGACGTTCAAGCCGATCACCGCCGCGGCGGCGCTGGAGAGCGGGATGAAGGTCGACCAGGAGTACTCCACGGGCTACGACATCGACATGCGGAAAGAGAAGTTCCGCACCTGCGGTGACGCGGCCCGGGACCCGCAGTACCAGCCGCAGAACGAGAGCCGCAGCGAGACCGGCACCTGGAACATGCAGACCGCGCTGGAGAAGTCGATCAACACGTACTTCGTCCTGTTGTCCAAGGACGTGGGGCTGTGTCCGATCGCGACGCTCTCCGACCAGCTCGGTGTGCACCAGGGCAACGGCAAGGCGCTGGAGCAGGTGCCGAGCATGACGCTGGGCGCCAACACGGTCGCGCCGATGAACATGGCCGCCGCGTACGCCGCGTTCGCCAGCCGTGGGGTCTACTGCTCGCCGATCGCGGTCACCGAGGTGGCCAAGCTCGACGGCACCAAGCTGCCCGTCCCCCAGGCGGGTTGCAAGCAGGTGATGAAGCAGTCGACGGCGGACACGATCAACGCGCTGCTCAAGGGCGTGGTCGAGGACGGCACCGGCACCCAGGCCGGCCTGAAGGACCGGGACAACGCGGGCAAGACCGGTACCACCAACGAGCGCAAGGCGGCCTGGTTCGTCGGCTACACGCCGAACCTGTCCACCGCGGTCTGGATCGGTGGCGCCAAGGACGACGTCGAGATGGTCGACATCACCATCGCCGGCGTCCGCCACGACAAGGTCTACGGCGGACAGGTCCCCGGACCGATCTGGAAGTCCGCGATGTCCGGTGCGCTCAAGGGCGTGGAAGCGCCCGGCTTCGTCGATCCCCCCTCGGGGACGATCCCGGCGAAGCCGGACCCGAACAAGAAGCCGACCGACGGCAAGCCGCGGGATCAGAACCGGCCGCCGACGGGCGGTACGAACACGCGGCCGCCGTGGACTCCGCCGACCACGCCGACCAACACCACGCCGCCCGGCGGGGGTAACGGGGGCAACAGTGGTGGCGGAGGCGGCAACACCAAGCCGCCGGAGTCGACGCGACCGCCGGGGCACTCGTGGCCGCCGATCGGGGGCGGGCCCGGGGGTGGCGGGTTTGGTGACGACGGGTGAGGGGCGCCGACGGGTGACGACCGAGGGGGCCGGTGTCGGCCGGGCTCCTTGGTGAATCCGGTGTCGGGCGGGGTCCGTGGGTTCGTGAGTCTTTGAGTTCGTGACTCTGCGGATTCGTGAGTCTGCGGGTTCGTGACTCCGGGGCTCTGCGGGCCCGTGGGCTCCGCGGCCACGTCGGCTCCCTCGGCTCCCTCGGCTCCGTCGGCTCCGCGTGAACGACGATGGCGGTGCTCCCCTGTTTCTGGGGGGCACCGCCATCGTCGTCGTGTCGGGTGCGGTCGGCCGGAATGGGGCCCGGGTGGGCCGGTGTGGGCCGGGGCCGCGTCGGGTCAGGTGGTGCCGAGCTGGCTCTTGATCTCGGCGGCGATCCGGCCGCCCTCGGCCTTGTCGCCGACCTTGGGACGGACCACCTTCATGACCTGACCCATCGCCTGCGGACCACTCGCCCCGGTCTCCGCGATGGCGTCGGCGACGATCACCTTGAGCTCGTCGTCGGACAGTTGCGCCGGCAGGTAGGCCGCGAGGACCTCGCCCTCGGCGCGCTCGCGGGCGGCGGACTCGGTCCGGCCACCGTTCTCGAAGGCCTCGGCGGCCTCGCGACGCTTCTTCGCCTCGCGCACGATGACCTTGAGGACCTCGTCGTCGGACAGCTCGCGGGCCGTCTTGCCCGCGACCTCCTCGTTGGTGATCGCGGTCAGGGTGAGGCGCAGCGTCGAGGAGACCAGTTCGTCACGGGACCGGATGGCCTCGGTGAGGTCGCTCTGCAAACGGCTCTTGAAGGGGCTCATGGGGTCAAGTGTCGCAGCCGTGGGCGTGGGGGCCCCACCCAATTACCCGGGTGCGGCCCGAGGCGGACCTGTCGAGGGCGTCGTGCCGACCTGCCGCGTTGTGGTCGGCGGAGCGGCACAACGCCATCGAGACTGCCGACGACCGGCCGGCTCTGCCAGCATGGAGGGATGCGACCGCGTTCAGCCTTCCCCCTAGCCGTTGCCGTCACCGGGGCCGTCTGCCTCACCTATGCGGCGGCCTACGAGGCCCGTTCGTTCCGTCTGCGCCGGGTCGAGGTGCCGGTGTTGCCACGCGGGGCGCGGCCGGTACGGATCCTGCAGGTGTCCGACATCCACATGGTCTCCGGCCAGCGCCGCAAGCAGGAGTGGCTGCGCCGGCTCGACGCGCTGCACCCCGACTTCGTGCTGAACACCGGCGACAACCTGTCCGACCCGGACGCGGTGCCCGAGACGCTCGACGCGCTCGGCCCGCTGCTCGGCCGGCCGGGAGCGTACGTATTCGGCTCCAACGACTACTACGGCCCGCGCCCCAAGGACCCCACCGGCTACCTGCGCCGCGACGACGGCACCCGCCGGCTCGGCCGCGAGAACCCGTGGACCGACCTGCGCGACGGCTTCGACGCGGCGGGCTGGGAGAACCTCAACAACGCGCGCGGCCGCGTCAAGGTGGACGGCCTGGAGATCGAGTTGGTCGGCCTGGACGACCCGCACATAGACCGGGACCGCTACGAACAGGTGGCCGGCGGCCCCGACCCGGCAGCGGACATCTCGCTCGCCGTCGTGCACGCCCCGTACCTGCGCGCCCTGGACGCCTTCACCGCCGAGGGCTACCCCCTCGTGATCGCCGGCCACACCCACGGCGGCCAGGTCTGCGTCCCCTTCTACGGCGCGCTCACCACGAACTGCGACCTCGACCGCAAGCGCGCCAAGGGCCTGTCCAAACACACCTCCGCCGACCGCGAGGCCTACCTCCACGTCTCCGCCGGCTGCGGCACCTCCCGCTACGCCCGCTTCCGCTTCGCCTGCCCCCCCGAGGCCACCCTCCTCACCCTGACACCCCGTCAATCCACCGCCGGCTCCCTCCCCCCGGCCCCCCGCTAAACCGGATTTCGCCTCAGGCCCCCGACCCGCTAAGCTGAACGCGCAGCATCGGGGTGTGGCGCAGCTTGGTAGCGCGCTTCGTTCGGGACGAAGAGGCCGTGGGTTCAAATCCCGCCACCCCGACTCGGATTGGAGACCCTTCCGGAATTTCCGGAAGGGTCTCTTTTTTGCGTAGCGGCGGCCACGGCTCCACCAGGACCAGCACGCCGAGGCCCGAGTAGGCCGCCGCCTTGCCGACGCGATCGCGGGGCTTTCTGTTCTTCTTCGAGAAACCGGACTTCCTGCTCTTCGCGCCCGGGGTCGCGGACCCGACCCAGGTCGGTTCGGCCGCCGGGTACTCCTTTGTGGCAATAGCGGAGAGCCCATTTGTTGGCGACATCGGATCCGGCTCGTCGATGGGCCGTGAACTGCATGGTCACCATCTGGTTCCCCTCTCACCGAAAAGTGCGTTCTTCCACGTCAGTGCAGACTCTCCTACGGTTTCCGAGTAACCGAAAGAGAGCGATCGCCTCGATTCGGTGGGAACGGGCTGCGGCCCGCAGGACGAGGAGGCGAACAGCATGGCCATCACCCTGGTGAACCCCGGCGGACTGCCGGAGATCGACGTGTACCGGCAGGTGTCGATCGCGACCGGGTCGAAGCTGGTCTTCGTTGCCGGGCAGGTCGCCTGGGACGCCGACGGCGTCACGGCCGCCCCGGGCGATCTCGCCGCGCAGGTCGAACAGTGCTACCTCAACGTCGCCACCGCCCTGGCCGGGGCGGGCGCGTCCTTCGACGACGTGGCGAAGCTGACCGTCTACGTCGTCGACTGGACGCCCGACAAGATGCCCCTGTTCCTGGACGGGCTGTCGCGGGCGGCCGGGAAGCTGGGCGTCACGCCGGTAGCGCCGGGCACTCTGCTGGGCGTCGCGGCGCTGGACGTCCCCGAGCACCTGGTCGAGGTCGAGGCGATCGCTGTCATCGACTGAACCAGCACGCCGAGGTTGACGCCGCAGGGTGTGAGTGATTGAGTACTCACATGAAGACGGAACCACGCCGAACACTCTCCACCGCCGACGAACGCCGCGAGACGGTGCTGCGCACCGCCATCGGGGCGTTCGCGGCGAAGGGGTACTACGGCACGACGACCACCGAGGTGGGCAAGGCCGCGGGCATCTCGCAGGCCTACGTGTTCCGGCTCTTCCCGAACAAGGAGAGCCTGTTCGTCGCCGTGGTCGAGTACTGCTTCCTCCGCGTCCGGGAGAGCCTGGAGCGCGGCGCGGCGGCGGCCGAGGGCAGTTCGCCCGAGGCGGTGCTGTCCGCCATGGGTGAGGCGTACGCCCGCCTGATCACCGACAACGACCTGCTCCTGGTGCAGATCCACGCCCAGGCCGCGGCGGCTTCCGAGCCCGCCGTGCGCGATGTGGTGCGCACCGGGTACGCCCGGCTCGTCGAGTACGTGCGCGGCGCCTCCGGGGGCGACGACGCGCAGGTCCAGCAGTTCTTCGCCCGCGGGATGTTGTGCCACCTGGTGTCGGCGATCGGCGCCGCCGAGGTGGACGCGCCGTGGACGCGCACACTCGCGGCCGGCATCCGGCACTACTGACCCGTCCGAGCCACATCCCCACGTCGCACCACACCACCGCCCGGGAGCGCCTTTGGTCGGACCTTGCAGTGAGTGGTTGATCACTCATTCAAGTTACGACCTCGCCGCACCTCAATCCACCCCACCCCCGAGGAGTCCCCCATGTTCGCCGCCGCCATCGCCACCGCCACCGCCCTCCCGCTCGCCTTCTCGCCCGGCGGACACGGCTCGATCGGCATCGACGAAAACGCCCCGGTCATCACCCGCGACGACATCACCATCCACGCGCCACTGGACCGGGTGTGGCGGATCCAGACCGACGTCGAGGCATGGCCCGCCTGGCAGCCCGGCGTGAGCTCGGTGGTCAAGCAGACGCCGGGGCCGCTGCGTCCGGGATCGTCGTGGGTCTGGTCGACCGAGGGCCTGGAGGACATCACGTCCACGGTCAAGCAGGTCGACCCGAAGCGGCGCATCGTGTGGGGCGGGCCGGCCCAGGGCATCACGGCGGTCCACGTGTGGACGTTCACCAAGACCAAGGAAGGTGTGCGCGTCCACACCGAGGAGTCCTGGACCGGCGAACCCGTCGAGGCGAACAAGGAGTTCCTGCAGCAGGCGCTCGACGGCTCGCTCGGCCATTGGCTGAACAACCTCAAGCAACGCGCGGAACGCTGCGACTGACGCGCGCTCGTGCGCGGCCCTCCGGGGCGTTCTTTTTTGCGGCAAAGAATGATTGATCAATCACACACTGACGTCACATCGAGACGACCTCGGAACAGGAGTCCCCCATGTCCTCGGCACCCCTCGCCCAACCGGCGGACCCGCCCTCCACCGCAGCGGACCCGGCCGCCGGCCCGGCCGGTCGGGTGCTGGCCGTCCTCGCGGCAGCGCAGTTCGCGGTGGTGCTGAGCACGTCGATCGTGAACGTCGCCCTGCCGCAGGTCCGCGACGGGATCGGCCTGTCGGGTGACGGGATGGCGTGGGTGGTCAACGCGTACGGCCTCGCCTTCGGCGCGCTGTTGTTGCCCGGCGGGCGGCTCGCCGATCTGCTGGGACAGCGCCGAGTCCTGCTCGCGGGACTCGCCGTCTTCACCGCCGCGTCGGTCGCGGCGGCATCGTCCACCGCACCGTGGTTGCTGATCGCGGCCCGGGCCACCCAAGGGCTGGGCGCCGCCGCGATCGCACCGGCCGCGCTGGCGCTCGTCATGCGGACCTTCGCACCGGGACCGGCGCGCGGCAAGGCGCTCGGCGTGTGGGGCGCGGTATCGGGGGCGGGCGGCGCAGCGGGCGTCCTCTTGGGCGGCGTGCTCACCGAAGCCTTCGGCTGGCGTGCGGTGTTCGTGGCGGTCGCGGTGCTCGGCGCCGCCGTGCTGGCCGCCTCCTCCCGGCTGCTGCCGGGCACACGGCCGGCCGGGGACCACGGCACCCGCTCCTTCGACCTCGGCGGCACCGCGACGGTGACACTCGGACTGGTCGCCCTCGCCTACGGCCTGACCACCGCGGGCCGCAACGGCTGGACCGACCCCCGGGTCCTGACCGCGATCTCCGTCGCCGTACCCCTGCTCGGCCTGTTCGCGGTGCTGGAACGGCGCCACAGCGCACCGCTGTTGCCGCCGCGCCTGCTCAGGTCCGGCGCGGTCGCTCCGGCGAACCTCGTGATGACGCTGCTGGGCGGCGTGTGGGTGGGCCTGTTCTTCTTCCTGCCGCTCTACCAGCAACAAGCCCTGGGATACACCGCCTTGCGGGCCGGGCTCACACAACTCCCGCTTGCCGTGGCCAACATGCTCGGCGCGGCCGTCGCACCACGGCTCGCCCGGCGGTTCGGAGCGGGCTCCGTGCTCGCGGCCGGTATGGCCACCATCGCCGGCGGCTTCCTGTGGCTCTCCCGGATATCGGCGGACGGCGGCTTCCTCGGCGACCTCCTCGGCCCGACCGTCGTCGTCGGCCTCGGCCTCGGCGCCGCCTTCGTCCAACTCACCGGCGCGGCCGTCGCCGGAGTCCCGACCGCCGACGCGGGGTCGGCCGGCGGACTGGTCAACACCACACGGCAGATCGGCGGTGCGCTGGGGCTGGCCGTACTCGGCACCCTCGCCACCGCGCGCACCGATGCCGCCGGATCGGCGGTCCCCCACGAGGTCGCGCTCACCGACGGCTACCGCACCGCCTTCCTGGTCTCCGCGGGCATCGCCGCCGTCGGCGCCCTGCTGACTCCCCTGCTCACCCGGCGAACCACGCCGACCCCCTGAACTCCGCCGCAACCGAAGCACGCCCCCGCACCTCGCCCGACCCGCAGACCCGAGAACCGCAGAGCCGAGAGCCCCAAACCCGAGAGCCGCAGACCGGAAGGAACCCGACATGAACACCACCGCCGCAGGCCGGCCCGCCGCCCGCAAGCCCTACCTCACCGGCCACTACGCCCCCGTCGCCGACGAGATCACCGCCACCGACCTGACCGTCGAAGGCACCCTCCCGCCCGAACTCACCGGCAGCCTGCTCCGCGCCGGCCACAACCCCAAGCCCGGCGTCATCCCCAGCCACTGGTTCAAGGGCAGCGGCATGGTCCACGGCATTCGGCTCCGCGACGGCCGCGCCGAGTGGTACCGCAACCGCTGGGTGCGCACGCCGGCCCTGGACGGCGCGCCGTACATGACCGAGCACGGCCCGGACTTCACCGTCAGCACCGCCGGAACCCACGTCATCGAGCACGGCGGCCGGCTGCTCGCCCTGTGCGAGTCGGCGCTGCCGTACGAGCTCACCCCCGAGCTGGACACCGTCGGCGCCTACGACTTCGGCGGCAAGCTGAAGTCCTTCATGACCGCGCACCCCAAGGAGGACCCGGCCACCGGCGAACTGCACTTCTTCGCATCGTCGCCGTTCCCGCCGTTCCTCACCCACTACGTGGTCTCCCCGCAGGGCGACCTGACGCTCAGCCAGGACGTCCCCGGCGCATCCGCCGCGCTCAAGCACGATTTCGCGATCACCGAGCACCATGTCGTGTTCCTCGAAGGATCGGTCACCTTCGACCACACCGAGGCCTCCGGCATCCCGTACAGCTGGAGCGACGCGCAGCCCTGCCGCGTCGGCGTCATGCCGATGGGTCCCGGCGGCGCGGCGAACATCCGCTGGTTCGACGTCGGCGCCGGGTTCGGTATGCACTTCGCCAACGCGTACCAGGACGCACTGGGCCGCATCATCGTCGAGGGCGCGACCGTGGACCGCACCGGCTGGCAGCGCTCCTGGAACTGGTGGGTCGGCGCACCGGGTCGTGGTGCCGAGCCCACCTCCGGTTCCCGTAGCCGCCGGTGGACGATCGACCTGGCCGCGGGCGTGGCACGCGAGGAGCAGACCGACGACCTGATCGTCGAGTTCCCGACCATCAACGAGACCCTGCTCGGCCGCCCGCACCGCTACCAGTACGCACTGGCCTTCCCGGACGACGACGGCGTCGGCAACCACACCTTCGTCAAGTACGACCGCGCCACCGGCGCCCGGCAGCTGCGCCCCATCGGCGTCGGCCAACTCCCCAGCGAGGCCATCTTCGTCCCCGCCGCGCACGCCGCCGCCGAGGACCACGGATACCTCCTCAGCGTCGTCGGCGACCTCAACACCGACAGCTCCCGGCTCCTGGTCCTCGATGCCCGCGACCTGACCGCGCCCCCGGTCGCCACCGTCCACCTCCCCCGCCGGGTCCCCGCGATGATCCACGGCTCCTGGATCCCGGACGCCCGCTGACCCGCCCCTCCGACTCCCCCGCGGCCCCGCACACCAAGTGCGGGGCCGCGCACGTACCCACCACACGAAACAGCTCGCCCCGAGTCGTCACCGAGCAACGACCCCTGGACGCGTACGCCGTCCATGAGCTTGATCCGCTCGGGTCGGGTCAGCTCTCGTAGTGGTAGCGGCACTGCGCGATCAGAACCGTGTCCTCGGTGGCCTTGTAGATCAGTCGGTGCTCGTCGTTGATGCGGCGCGACCAGTAGCCCTGGAACCCGTGCTTGAGCGGTTCGGGTTTGCCGATCCCCTCGTTGCCCGTTCGGGAGATATCCGCGATGAGCGTATTGATGCGCTTCAGGACCTTCCGGTCCTGAAGCTGCCACCACAGGTAGTCCTCCCAGGCGCGGGAAGAGAACGTGATCTTCATACGCCGCCGACCCTCACTCGTCGGCCGTCAGTTCGCGTACGGTGCCGCCGCCGTTTTCCAACTCGTCGATGGAGGCGAGCAGACGCCGGGCGTTCGCAGGGCTTCGCAACAGGTAGGCGGTCTCCTTCAAGGACTCGTAGTCCTCCAGGGAGACGATCACGACCGGGTCGTGTCCGGCTCGGGTGATGACAACCTCTTCGCGGTCGTCGTTGACGGAGTTGAGCACCTCGGCATAGCGCGCGCGAGACTCGGAGTACGTCATGGTCTTCATGGCCCACCCTCCTTAAGTACAAGAAACTGTACGTCGCCTTTGGTGGGGCGGCAAGTCTCCGGGCGACACCCTCGGCCGGGCGCCCCGGACGCATGACCGCGCACGCCGGGCAACTCCGCCGTGACCAGGACCCCTGAGCGGCCCGAGGGCGGCGTCAGGGGTCGAGGAGGGTGGTCAGGACGATGGCGGGGTCGGCGTCGGGTGGGCCGGCGGGGCACCAGGTGCCTCGGTCCTTGGTGTACGGGTACCACAGGCCGTCCCGGCCCAGGCGGAGTTGGGCGGCTCGGCCCTCGACGGTCCAGCGGTTGCGCCAGGAGCGGAGTCGGGGTGGTTCGCCGTCGGGCCAGTTCGCCCGCAGCGCCTCGCGGTCGCGTTCCAGGCGGGTGGCGGGTGGCGTCCAGTGGTTTTCCAGCACTTCCAGGGATGCCGCGCCGCCGTGCCGCCACGCGCGGGTGGCGAGGGCGAGTTCGCCGGGGGTACGGCCGCAGTTCGAGGAGATCCGGGTGAGGACCTCCGGCGTCGGGTGGGCGGCCGCCAGGCGGACGGCGTCCTGCCATTCGGTGAGCGGGAGGGGTGGGGCGGTGTCGGCGTGCCGCTCGCCGAGGGCTGCGGCCAGCAGGTGACGGGCGCGCGTCGCGGCGTCGGCGGCGAGCAGTTCGAGCGCGGCGGGGTCCACACCGGGCTCCGGGACCGCCGAGTCCACCAGTGCGGGGCCTCGACCGGGCCGTTCGGGCAATGCAGGCGGCGCGGGCAGGGGCGGCAGTTCCGTTCGGGCGGCGAAGGCGAGACCGGCCGGGTCGCCGGCCCGGGCCGGAGGTACGGCCGGGCCCGCGCCCACCGCGTCCGCCGCGGCTTCGGCCGCCGCTCGCGCGGTGTTGCGACGGCCGAGTTCGTCCATCAGTTCCCGCTCGCCGCGCCCCCGCAGGAGCAGCAGCACGAAGGGGTCGCGGTCCAGCAGTCGGGCGACCTGGTAGCACAGCGCGGCGGCGTGTTTGCAGGGGTAACCCCAGTCGGGACAACTGCACTCTGGGTCGAGGTCGCGGGGACCGGGCAGCAGCGGGACGCCGGCGGCCACGGCGTCGTCGGCGAGTCCGGCGGGCATCTCGCCGTCGAGGAGAGCGGCGATGTTGGCGGCCCGGTCGGCGATCATGTCGAGCAGTCGGTCCCACTGTCGGTCCGTCAGCCGCTCGACCCGGATCGTGGAGCGATACGGGGTGCGGCGGCTACCGTGCACCGGGGCGGCGGCCGTACCGCGGCTGATGGTGACCCGGCCCACCGCACCGCCGCGCGCATAGGTCCGGCCGCGCTGGAGGCGCCCGGAGTCCAGGGAGGACTCCTCCAGCGCGCGCAGCCATTCGCGGCCCCACCAGGACTCGGCGAACGGCGCTCGACTGCCCTTGGTGGACGGGAACGCCTCGAAGGTGCGGACGGCTTCCTGGTCCGACGGGGTGCGCCTGGTCATCGTCCCGTCCTTCGCGGCGTCACGGGCTTGGTTCCCCGGTCCGACCCGGCACGCCTGGTCATCGTCCCGTCCTTCGCGGCGTCACGGGCTTGGTTCCCCGGTCCGACCCGGCACGCCTGGTCATCGTCCCGTCCTTCGCGGCGTCAC
>NZ_JBVHLU010000015.1:0-70059 GCF_055558835.1 Embleya sp. NPDC025285 | reverse complement strand
CACGGGCTTGGTTCCCCGGTCCGACCCGGCACGCCTGGTCATCGTCCCGTCCTTCGCAGCGCGACCAGTTCGGCCAGTTCGTCGTCGCCGAGTTCGCTGAAGGCCGCCTCGCCCGAGTCCAGCACCGAGTCGGCCAGTTCGCGCTTCTGCCGCAGCATCTCCGCGACCCGGTCCTCCACGGTCCCCTCGGCGATCAGTTTGTGCACCTGCACCGGCTGGGTCTGTCCGATCCGATAGGCGCGGTCGGTGGCTTGGTCCTCCACCGCCGGGTTCCACCAGCGGTCGTAGTGGATGACGTGTCCGGCCCGAGTCAGGTTCAGGCCGGTCCCGGCGGCTTTGAGGGACAGCAGGAACACCTTTTTCTCGCCGGCCTGAAAGGCGTCGACCATCTCCTCACGGCGCTTGACCGTGGTGCCTCCGTGCAGGAAGAGCGTGTCCACACCGCGCTCGGCCAGGTGACGCTCGATCAGCCTGCCCATGGCCACGTACTGGGTGAAAACCAGGGCCGATCCTTCCTCCGCCAGGACGGTGTCCAGGAGCTCGTCCAGGAGTTCCAGTTTCCCGGAGCGGCCCGGCAGCTTCGCGCCGGCCGGCTCCTTCAGGAACTGCGCCGGGTGGTTGCAGACCTGCTTGAGGCCGGTGAGCAGTTTCAGCACCAGACCGCGTCGGGTGATGCCCTGTTTCCCCTCGATCTCGGCCATGAGCTCGCGTACCAGTGCCTCGTACAGCGAGACCTGTTCCTTCGTCAGCGACACCGGCTGATCGGTCTCGGTCTTGGGTGGTAGTTCGGGCGCGATGCCCGGGTCGGCTTTGCGCCGGCGCAGCAGGAAGGGGCGAACGAGCGCGGCCAGCCGCCGGGCGGCCTGCTCGTCGCGGTCGCCCTCGACGGCCTTGGCATAGCGCTCGCGGAAGGAGGTGAGCGTGCCGAGCAGGCCGGGGGTGGTCCAGTCGAGCAGTGCCCACAGCTCGGACAGGTTGTTCTCCACCGGGGTGCCGGTCAGCGCGACCCGACCCCGCGAGGGGATCTCGCGCAGCGCCCGAGCGGTGTGCGCGTACGGGTTCTTGACATGCTGGGCCTCGTCGGCGACGAGCAGACCCCAGGGGTGGTCCGCGAGGCGTTCGGCGTCGCGGCGCATGGTGCCGTAGGTGGTCAGGACGAAGCCGCCCTCGGCTCCCCTCTCAAGCCCGTCCAGGTCGCGGCCGGGGCCGTGGAAGCGGCGTACCGGGGTGGCCGGTGCGAAGCGGAGGATCTCGCGCTCCCAGTTGCCGAGCAGGGAGGCGGGACACACCACGAGGGTGGGGCCTGCGGTGGCCTTTCGTTCCTGGCGCCGCAGGTGGAGTGCGATGAGGGTGACGGTCTTGCCCAGGCCCATGTCGTCGGCGAGGCAGCCGCCGAGCCCGAGTGAGGTCATCCGGTGCAGCCAGTTCAGGCCGCGCAGTTGGTAGTCACGCAGGGTCGCGAGCAGAGCCTTCGGGGGCCCTTGAGGCTCGCGCGCGGCGCGGGCCTCGGGGTCGGCGATCCGGGACCGCAGCTCCTCCAGCGCACCGCTCGCGGTGACCGCCACCCGTTCGCCGTCCACCTCGACGTCGCCGGTCAGCGCGGCGCCCAGCGCGTCGATCGCGGTCAGCGACGGTGCCCCGGACTGCGCGGCCCGGCGCAGGCGGCGGACCAACTCCGGGTCCACGACCACCCACTGGTCGCGCAGCCGCACGATCGGCCGGTGTGCCTGGACCAGCCGTTCCAGCTCCTCCTCGGTGAGTTCCCGGTCGCCGAGCGCCACCCGCCAGCGGAACTCCGACAGCCCGCCGGAGGACAGGAAAGACTCGGCCGAGGACCGTGTCCCCTTGCGGCGAGCGGGTTCCAGGACCCCGGCGGCGGTCAACTCGCGGACCAGCTCCTTGGGCCAGTGCACGGCGACCCCGGCCGCGGCAAGGCTCTCGGCCGCGTCACTGAGCAAGGCCCTGGCCTCCTCGTCGGACAGCTCCAGGCCGGTCGGGGCGGCCGCCTCCAGCAGCCGCGCGGCCGGGGGCCAGGCGCGAGCGGCCCGGCGCAGCGTCAGCAAGGTGTCCACCCGAGCCCGTGGGCCGAACAGTTCGGGGGCGAAGGCCCGGCCGGACCACAGGTCCGCGGCGTCGGCGAGCACGGTGGGATCGCTCAGGCTGCGTAGTTGGACCACGGCTCGGAAGGAGTCCGCACGGCCCAGTTCCAGCCGCAACGACACCGCCAGACCGGCGTCGCGGCCGGCGGCGACCTCCGCCGCCCAAGCGCGCTGCCCGGGTACGGACTGCGGCGCTCGAACCGCGAACGCCGTTCCGCCGGCCACCTGGCGGGCAGCGGGAGGCCGCGTGAGGGAATCGGCCACCGCATCCAGGAAGGCCCGTAGCAGCGGCTCGGCGGGCGGCAGGGCAAGCGGGGAAAGCCCGGGGACCGCGACCGCGCGGGCCTCGGGAGGCATGGCCGCGGCCAGGGCACCCAGCCGCTCGTGGTCGTCGACGTCCAGCGGGCCGACCCGCCACGCGTCGAAGCCCTCCGGTGACACCCCGGGCAGCACCCGGCCCCGGGCCACCAGGTCCAGACCGTGCAGGGCCGCCGTGCCCCAGAACGCGGTGCCGGCCGACACCCGCCCGCCGCCGTCCACACCGAGCGCCCGGCAGCGGGTCAGCAGCGGCAGCGCCTGCTCCACCGGCAGCAGCACGGCGCCCACCCGGGCTCGGCTCACGGACGAGCCGCGCGGGCGCACCACGGTGAGTTGCTCGGCTTCCACCCCGAGATCCGGCGGCCGGCCGCCGGATGTCCAGAAGGCCACCCGGCCCGACCGGGGCGGGTCCGCGGGAAGAAACACCGCCTCGCCCGCGGCGAGTTCGGACAGCAGAGCGAGCAGTCGCTCCCGGTCCGCAGGGGCCGCCCCGGACGCGGCCGACCCTCCGGACTCGGCCGTGCGTACGCTCGCGGACTCCGCCGACGGGTAGATCTTCGCCACCACACCCACTCCACAGCTAGGCGCGGAACCCGCGCGAACCCTCGGCAGGTCAAGGCTATCCACACAGGTGGACAGCATGTGTCAAATGCGACTACGCCCACTCGGCGCAATGCGAGAAGATGACGCCGTCAGCATCGCCTTGCGGCTGCTGTGCATTTTCGACGCAGCCCCCACTCCGGTGCCGGAATCCGCCTCCGCCTCCGCTTCGAGGGAACCTTCGCCGTGACCGCCGAGCCCGTGCCCACCTACCAGCTCAAGATCGCACTGCGAAACACCAGTCCGCCGATCTGGCGCCGGATCACCTTGCCCGCCGACACCTCGCTCGGCTCCCTGCACGACATCGTCCAGGTCTGCTTCGGCTGGGACGACTCCCACCTGCACTGCTTCGCCGAACCCGACTCCGACGTCGGTTTCGTCGACTTCGACGCACCGTTGGACCGCGACCCGAGCCGCGACTTCGACGAGGAATCCGCGTCCGTGGCCGAACTCCTGCCCTTCGTGGGCAGGCGGTTGGAGTACACCTACGACTTCGGTGACAACTGGCGGCACCTGATCACCCTGGAGAAGATCCTCCCCGCGTCCTCCGGCAGCCGGCGCGTCCACTGCACCGGTGGACGCCGCGCCATGCCCTCCGCCGAGGACACCGGCGGCGCCTGGGCGCTACAGGGCGTACTCGACGCCGTCGAGAACCGCCCGGCACCGACTCCCGAGCCGTGGACGGACCGGGTCGAATCCCTGCGCGAGGAGGGATTCGACCCCGCTGCCTTCGACCGCACGGCCCTGGACCGGCAACTGGCCGCCCTGGAGCCGAGGCGGCCCAAGGCCACCCCGGCATCCGGGTCGGCCGAGGACACCCCCGACGGGCGGCGCTGCTCCTGCGGAGAGATCCACGACGACGAGGACCTCGACGTGGAGTTCGCCCCGGTGCGCCCGGTCTCCCTGGCGCCGCTCGCGGACCTCGCCGACGCCGCACGGCAGGTGCCGCTGATCGACGCCGCGCTCCGCCTTGCCCACTGGTGCGAGGGCGGACGAGCCGTCACGTCCCGGGACGTGCTCAAACCCGCACTCGGCCGCCGGGCCGTCCAGGAACTCGAACTGTGGTCACTGGACGACGAACTGGGCGCACTCCAGCCGGCGGAGCGCGACAAGCGGCTCGGGCGCCTGCGCAGCTCCGGCGACCTGCCCTGCCTGGACGACCCCTGGCAGCTTGCCCTGTACACGGGTCTGCTGCGGATCGGCGCAGGCACCGCACGTCCCGGCCCCGATCTGGCCGCCACGGCGGAGGACGAAGGAGTCGTGGAGTTCTGGAGCCGGTCGCTCGACGGCGAACTCGACATCCTCGACGACCTCGAAAGCCTCGGCCTGCCCCCGATGTTGTCGGTCGCGCTCGGCCTGGAGCACGAGGACAAGGACGGCTACGGCTCCGGCCTGGCGGCCGTGGTGCTGCGGGCGCTGTACGAGGTTTCCGACGGCGAATGGCTGGACACCGCGCTGCTCGCCGAGGCTCTTCGCGACAGCGCTCTTGACGACGGCCTCTCCGAACAGGAAGCCGGATTGGTCGAACTGCTCCTCCGGCGGATCCTCGACCAAGCGGCCGTGGTCCTCGCCGAGTACCGGGCGGCAGAGGTGGAGGAGAAGACGGATGGGGAGCTCGATCACATCCGCTTGCACGTGCCCGGCCTCCAAGGAGTCACCGCCGGCGGCATCGACCTCGCCCTGCCCGGGATCCGGCTCAGGCTGACCCCGCTGGGACGCCACGGCCTGCGCGAGTACCTGCTCACCGAGGGAGTCCCCGCTCCGCTGATCGGCGAACTGGCCACCGCGGACGCCCCGACCCTGTTGGACGGCCTGCTCGACTACGACGAGGACGCCGCGCGCGCCGAGATCGCCGGCTGGATCAGCCACCGGGGTCAGGGCCCGGCCGCGGTCCAACTCATCGACTCCTGCGCCGGACTGGACGCCGACGCGGCCCTGCGCCGGCTGAGCGCGACAGCGGTGCTTGCGCAGCTCGACGAGCCCACAGCGCTCAGGGTCCTACGCAAAGCCGCGGCCTCCCAGGTCCCCGGCTGCGCCCAGATCGCGGCGATCACGCTGGCCGGTCGCGGCGAGCTTCCCGAAGGACACGGCACGGAACTCCAACTCTGGTGGCTCGTGGACCATCTGTGGGGTCCACTCGGCGTCGCCGACGAGGCACTGGCCACATTCCTGGACCAGGAGGGGGACTCGCTGCTGCCCCTCCTCGATGAGATCGCCGACGACCTGTGGCGCTGCGACCACCCGGCCACCGGCGCCGTCCTGGATGCGGCGGGGCGACACCTGAGGACTCGGGACAAGGCGCTGGCCAAGCGGCTGCGCAGGTCCGCGACCAAGGTCGGATCCCGGCGCCGACGGTGAGGTCGGGCGCATGGGACGCCTTCACCATGACCGAGGGGATCGGCTTGCAGCGAAGTCGGCGGCAACCCGGGCTGACGACCGCTTGCGAGGTCGCCGGGCCGTCGACTCATCCGGGCCCGGGGGCTTCCGCTTCGTGAGTGTTCATTTCCGCGAAGACGATCTTGCCCGGTCCTGGTTGCTCGGCTACTCCCCAACAGGTCGCGACGGAGTGGATGATGAGCAGGCCGCGACCGCTTTCGGCGTCTCCGAGCGTGGCAGGCGCACACACGGGTCGGGCGGGGTGGGCGTCGGCGACCTCGACTCGCACAACGCCGGTCGCGCTGTCGTAGGCGAGTCGTAGCACGAAGTCGGTGTCCGGAACACGTCCGTGCAGCACGGCATTCGCGGCGAGTTCTCCGACCACCAGGGCCACCGTTTCGGATGCCCTGCTGCCGTACGGGATGCCCCAGGTCGCCAGCTGGTACGTGGCGAAACGACGTGCCTGGCGCGCACCGCTCCCGGTCGCCGCGAAGCACCGGGTGAACACGCGTGCGGTGGCGCCGACTTGCATCAGTGGAAAGGTCATCCCCCAGAGTTCGCAGCTCGACGGGGTCGAGAACAGGGATTGTGCCAGTACAACCGGATCTGTACTGGTTGACCATATGGACTGGGTGAGTAACCCACCGTGACAATGAACCACGTTGCCGGGGCTCGGGAACGGAGGGTGGCAGGGATGACGGCGGAGAATGTTGGCAGGTGCGGTGAGCCCGAGTTGTCGGACAGTCTCAAGACGTTCGGCGTGGTGCTCAAGGCTCTTCGAGACGAAGCCGGGCTGACGCAAGAAGAGTTCGCGCCACTCGTGGGCTACTCGGGGCACTACGTCGCCAAGATCGAACAGGGCAAACGCTTCCCGCCCAAGGACCTGGTGACACGCTCCGAAGCGGCGCTCGGCCCGACCGCGGGGCGCGTGCTGAAGGCGGCGGCGCAGAGCTTGTCGCGCAAGGCGGGATTGGCGTCGTGGTTCCGGCAGTGGGCGGGGATCGAGGAGGACGCGGTATCGCTGTACGCCTACGAGTGCCGCGTGGTACCGGGGTTGCTTCAGCCTGAGAGCTACGTTCGCGCCGTATGCGGCAGTCGACTTCCGCCCCTGACGGACGACCAACTGGAGGTTCAAGTCGCCGCACGGCTGGAACGTCAGCGATTGTTGACCGATAGGGGTAACACCGCGTTCGGGTTCGTCGTCGAACAATCGCTCATCGAGCGTCAAACGGGAGGCACCGAAACAACGCGCCGTCTCATCGATCACATGCTCGTATGCGCACGACTTCGAAACGTGGAAGTGCAGATCATGCCTCTTCGACAGCGGGATCACGCAGGACTCGACGGCGCCCTGTACCTCGCCGAGATGCCGGGTAATCAGTGGGTCGGCTATTTCGAAGGGCATGATCACAGCGCACTCATCACCCGGACGGAGCACGTTAGTGGGCTTCAACAACGCTATGGCAAGATGCGCTCGCAGGCTCTCGGCCTGGAAGCCTCCATCGACCTGCTTGAGCAACTGCGGGGAGCGCTATGACCGCCACCAAAGCAACGTGGTTCAAGAGCAGTTACAGCGGCACCGGAGGCGGCAATTGCGTCGAGATCGCCGTGCGGCCCGGCACGGTTCGTGTCCGCGACTCCAAGGACGTGCGCATCCGGCCTCTCACGGTTTCGCCCGCCGCCTGGTCCCACTTCATTGCAGGTACGGCAGGTAACAGGGGCTGATCCGCACAGCTGCGGACAAACATTTGGCTTCCGCCGCGACTGCCTCGTGCTCGATGCCATTGCTTCGCGAACGTCTCCACCTGTCGCTCGCGTTGCGGACGATCCCACGACGCCGATTCCTCCGCGACCGCGATAGGTCGAGCGATTCGTCAACAAACCGAACTCCTGGCGCGGAATAGTCGCGAACACGCGCGGAGTGTCTCTCTGCCGGCTACCGTTGAGGGTGGCATTCCGGACGCGAGGGGGAAATCGCGTGGATCCGTTGACACTTGCTGCGGCATCCGCAGTGGTTGGGGCTATGGCGACGCAGACCTGGGAGCAGGCACGCCAGGCCGTGGTGGCGTTCTGGCGGCAACGCCGGGCCGAGGAGGTCCCGGCCATCGAGGCGGAACTGGCGCACTGCCGCACCGAGGTAACCGAGGCACGGGCGGTCGGAGACGGTTCCGTCGAAGAGGCCCTGATCGGCGACTGGCAGCGCAAGCTCAGGCGGCTCCTGTCCGAGGACCCTTCGCTGCGGGCCGAGTTGCAGCGCGTCCTCGATGAAGAGCTGACTCCGTTGCTGCCCGACGCCGCTCGCGCCGGCATCACCAACATCCGGATGAGCGCCAACGTCTCCGGCCACGGAGAGGCCTATCTGGCCGGTCGCGACATGACGGTCAAGAAGACCTCGTCATGACGCAGCCACCGCCGCCGTCCCCGGGCGAGCACCCCAGTCGGTCGGACATGCACTCTTCGGTGAACGACCACGCCTCGGCGTACCAGGCCGGCCACGACATGACCGTGGACAACAGTTCACGCACCCACAACAACAAGAGCATCGTCAAGCAGTTGGGGCCCCTCACGCTGGTCATGCTGGTCACGGTCGCCGTGGCCGCGATCGTCGCCGTGGCGTGGCTCGTGGGGCGCGTGACCGAGGACAACGGCAAAACGCCGGCCGCGACCTCTGCCAATACCGAGATCACCATCGAGCCGAGTTCGGGTCCTCCGGGGACGCCCATCCGGATCTCGGGCATCGGGTTCCAGCCGGGCAAAATCGTTCAGGTGATCTGCCAGGATCCGATGAATCCGCAGCTCGGCGAGTTCCGCGCGGCCGCGGATGGCTCGTTCTCCGGAAAGGTCGTCATCCCGGACGACGATTGGATCAGGAAAGTCGGCGTCCAACTCGCGATCGTGGCGGCGAGCGGCCAGGCGCAGGACTCGGATCAGCAGGGCTTGACGTTCTTCAACGTACGGCGTTAGGCGATGGCGCATCTGCGTAGGTGGGCACGGTTGGCGCACGCCGTGTGACGCCCGGTGCAGCCGCGGTCGAGGTCCGAGCCGTGCACGGGCTCCGGCCGGCGGGAATCAAGCGGCCCATGTCTATGGTTGGTCGGTTGGTCCGCTTCGGTTCGCTCCGCCGGGTGTCCGCGAGCGCAGCCGTTGTCGTCTTTACGAACGAGGTAGTACAGCCATGCCGTCAGCCCGTGCGCAGGTGCGTCGTGATCTTGTCGCCGAGTCTGTGCCGAGTGGGCGAGCCGAGCGGGCGCCCGGGGCCGTCCTGACGTTGGTCGCGCTGTTCCTGGTGGCGATCAATCTGCGTGGGGCGATCACGGATGTGCCGCCGCTGCTTACCTCGATTCGGGAGGACCTCGGACTGTCGGGGGCCGCGGCCGGGGTGTTGACGGCTATCCCGGTGGTGTCGATGGGGGTGTTCGCGCCGCTCGCGCACCGTGGGGCCGCTCGGTACGGGTACGAGCGCACCGTGGCCGCGTCGGTGGTCGTGCTGCTCGTGGGGGTGCTGATCCGGCTGGGTGGGGCCTCGGTCGTGTTGCTCTTCCTGGGCACGTTGGTGGCCGGTGCCGGGATCGCGGTCCTGGGCGCGGCGCTGCCGGGTGTGGTCAAGACGCACTTCGCCGAGCGCGCGGGGGCGGTCACCGGGCTGTACAGCGCGGCGGTCGGGGTCGGCGCGGCGGGTGCGAGCGCGCTGGCCGTACCGCTGTCGGAGGCGTTCGGGTCCTGGCGGCTCTCCCTCGGCGTGGTCGCGATCCCGGCGGTGCTCGGGCTGCTCGCGTGGTACCCGGTGATCCGGCGGACCGCGTCGGTGAGGAAGGCGCCCGCGGCGGACCCGCGGGGCGACGCGAAGCCGGTGGCGGTAGCCCCGAGTGGTGGACCCGCCACCCGACCGGTCGCGGACGCCTCGCCG
Organism: Embleya sp. NPDC025285; assembly: GCF_055558835.1. Lineage (NCBI taxonomy): Bacteria > Bacillati > Actinomycetota > Actinomycetes > Kitasatosporales > Streptomycetaceae > Embleya > Embleya sp. NPDC025285. The sequence continues at coordinate 60,759 of NZ_JBVHLU010000015.1, read as the reverse complement.
TGGCGTCGACCCGTCGCCTGGATCCTCGCCGTCTTCCTCGTCATGCAGACCACCGCCTACTACGGCGTGGTCGGCTGGGTCCCCGCCGCCTACGAGGAGCAGGGCTGGAGTGCCGAGCGCGCGGGCCTGTTGCTGTCCGTGTTCGGCCTCACCGGCATCGTCTCCGGTCTGGTGATCCCGCTGCTCGCGGACCGCTTCACCGACCCCAGGCCGCTGTTCGCGGTCACCGTCGCGGGTGCGGTGGCCGGCATGGGGCTGCTCGCGTTCGCGCCGGATCTGGCGCCGTGGCCCACCATCGCGCTGCTCGGCCTCACCCTCGGCGGCGCGTTCCCGTTGATGCTGGTGATGCTCGTGCGCTTCGCGCCGAGCCCGGCGGCGGCCGGTCGGCTGTCCGCGATGACGTTCCTGATCGGCTACCCGATCGCCGCCGCGTTGCAGATCGTCTTCGGCACGATCCACGACGCGACCGGCGAGTACACGGCGGTGTTCGGCGTGCTGTTCGCGATGACGCTGGTGGAACTCGTGGTCTGCCTCGGATTGAATCCCAAGCATGCCCGACACCCCTGACGCGCTGTCACCGCGAACCCACCCCACCGACGACTCGCCGGCGACGACCGACGCTCGCGACGACCCGTCACTGTCCGTCCTGCCCGCACGCTTTCGGGACGTCCCGTACGTCTACGCCCGACACCCGCAGGCCGTCGCGCCCGGCGACCTGGCCGCGGGGGCCAACTGTCAGCTCTACGCCTACGCCTTCCTCGCCCACCACGGCCTGCGCGTGCCGCCGTTGCACTCGTCCGACCTGTGGGCCGACGACACCGCGACCGTCCGGGTGGTGGGCGAACCCGAGCCGCTGGACCTGCTCCTGTTCGACGGCGGCCCGCGCCCGGACCGGGATCCGGGCTACGCGGCGCACATCGGGGTACATCTGGGCCCGGATCGGGTCCTGCACCTGTGCCGGGAGATCGGCCGGCCCGCGATCTGGTCGTACGCGCAATTCGCCGCCCGCCCCCGATACGCACGTCTGTTCGGAGTCAAGCGGTGCCGTCGAGGACGGAACAGAAGCAGCCCCTCCCGTAGTTGAATTGCGACATGCCCGCTCGCGAGAACAGCACCCCGAACGCCGCCCCGAATCCGACCCGCAACGCCGCCCTGGACACCGCCGCGACCACCGGGGACCGATCCCCGGCCGGCTCGCCCCCGCCCGCCGTCCCGGCGTGGGAACGCCGCTATCGGGCGGCCCGGATCGGCCTACCGCGCTGGGCCGACCACGCGCCGGCCAAGTCCGTCTTCGTCTCCAATGCCTCCGGCACCTTCGAGGTGTACGCGTGGGATCGGGTCAGCGGCGCACAACGCCAGGTGACCGATCGGCCCAACGGCACCGCGTCCTCCCGGATCAGCCCGGACGGGCGCTGGATCTGGTGGTTCGCGGACACCGACGGCGACGAGCTGGGCGTGTGGATGCGCCAGCCGTTCGACGGCGGCCCGGACGAGGTCGCGGTTCCCGGCCTCGAACCGTCCTACCCCGGCGGCCTCGGCCTGGCGAACGACGGCACCGTGGTGGTCGGCCGGATGACCGACGACGAGGGCTCCACGATCCACGTCGCGCGCCCGGGCGCCGAGCCGGTGACCGTGTACCGCCACACCGAGTCGGCGTGGTTGTCCGCGCTGTCCGAGGACGGCACCTACCTGGCCATCGCGCACAACGAGCACGGCGACGCGATGCACTCGTCCTTGCGCGTCCTGCGCCTGGACGGCACACCGGTGGCCGACCTGCACGACGGCCCCGAGGGCGGCCAACCGGACTCCGACCTGTCCGCGATGGGCTTCTCCCCGGTCGCCGGCGACCAGCGCATGCTGGTCATCCACCAGCGCCGCGGCCGGGACGAGCCGCTGCTGTGGGAACCGCTGACCGGCGTCGAGACCGAACTCGACCTCGGCCTGCCCGGCGACCTGTCCGCCGACTGGTATCCGGACGGCCGGGCGCTGCTGATCGACCACGAGCAGCACGGGCGCTCCGAGCTCTACCGCTACGACCTGGCGAGCAAGGAGCTCACCCGGATCGACACCCCGCCCGGCACCATCGGCGCCGCCGGTGCGCGGCCCGACGGCAGCGTCGAGTACCACTGGTCCAACGGCGCGACCCCGGCCGAACTGCGCTCGACCGCCGGCGACGTGCTGCTCACCCCGCCCGGCGAGCGGCCGCCCGGCTCGGTCCCGGTCTCCGACGCGTGGGTCGAGGGGCCGGGTGGCAAGGTGCACGCGCTGGTGTCCAAGCCCGCCGGCGAGGGTCCGTTCCCGACCGTGTTCAACATCCACGGCGGGCCCACCGCGCACGACGGCGACCACTTCGCGGCGGACGTCGCGGCCTGGGTCGACCACGGCTTCGCGGTGGTCCGGGTCAACTACCGGGGCTCGACCGGCTACGGCAAGGACTGGACCGACGCGCTGCGGGTGCGGATCGGCCTGATCGAGTTGGAGGACATCGGCGCGGTACGCGAGTGGGCCGTCGAGTCGGGCCTGGCCGACCCCGAGCGGCTCGTGCTCTCCGGCGGCTCGTGGGGCGGCTACCTGACCCTGCTCGGCCTGGGCGTGCAGCCCGACGCGTGGGCGCTGGGGCTGGCCGCGGTGCCGGTCGCGGACTACGTCACGGCGTACCACGACGAGATGGACGTGCTCAAGGCGATGGACCGCACGCTGCTGGGCGGTACGCCCGAGGAGGTACCCGAGCGCTGGGCCGCCTCCTCGCCGCTGACCTATGTCGAACAGGTGCGGGTGCCGGTGTACATCAGCGCCGGCGAGAACGACCCGCGCTGCCCGATCAAGCAGATCGAGAACTACGTCGAGCGCCTGGCGCAGCTCGGCAAGCCGCACGAGGTCTACCGCTACGACGCGGGCCACGGCTCGCTGGTGGTCGAGGAGCGCATCCGGCAGATGCGCAAGGAGTTCGCCTTCGTGGACAGCGTGATCGGCCTGCCGATCCCGAACCCGGCGTAGTGGAGGACGGGGCCGGCGTGTCGGGCCGCGGGCCCGGGCGTCGCATCCTCGACGCCCGGCTCCGCGAGCGCCGGGCCCGAACACTGCGCCCCGCCGGCCTCAGGTCTTGACGCCCAACTCCGCCAGCAACTCCGCTTCCCGTTCCTCGGCCCGGTCGTCCGCCTCCCGGCGGACCACCCGCCACCACACGAACACCGCGGCGCCCGCGAAGACGAACCACTGTGCGGTGTAGCCCAGGTTCTGCCACGCGCGCCCGGAAATGCCGCCGCTCGCGGACTCCTTGCTCGGCGGCATCGGCGCGAGCGCGGCCGAGTCGGCGGCCGGGGTCTGCGCGGTCAGCGCGACGAAACCGTCGGTGAGCGGATAGGGCAGCAGGTTGACGAGTTCGGGTGTGCTGATCATCGAGAGTTGACCGGCTCGCAGGTCGGTGGCCCGGTCCGCGTTCGAGGTGTGCTCGGCCTCCGACCACTCCAGCCGACCGGTGACGGTGACCGGCCCGGCGGGCGGCGCGGGCACGCTCGTGCCCTCGACCCAGCCCCGGTTGACCACGACCGCCGGGGCGCCGTCGACCAGCAGCGGGGTGACCACGTACGACCCTGTGCGTCCGTCGAGTCGGCGCCCGGGCACCATCAGTTGCCGCGCCGCGTCATAGCTGCCGGTGACGGTGACCGAGCGGCCGCGGTCGGATCCCTCCACCCGGCCGCCGAGCGGCACGAGTTCACCGATCGGCACCGCGGGAGCCGAGGACACCTTCTCCCCGCTGCTCCCGCCTCCCTTGTGCTCGCCGTAGCGATGGAACTGCCACAACCCCAGCGCCGCGCACACCGGGACCGCGACGAGCACGATCATGTGGAAGACCAGCCAGCGCGGCTGGAGCAGGAACCGGTACACCCCCCAACGGTAACCGTCGACCGACGGCGCCCGAGCGCGGGTGTCACCCCACCCGCGGGTACGCCCCCGTCCGATAGATGTCGGTGCGGTACACCGTGCCGCCGCACGTGGGCGTCAGGGTCACCTTGGCCACGTTGAAGTCGTTGGCGATCAGCGCGTAACCGAGTGCGGGCACCGGCGCCTTGGGCGAGTCGGCGGCGCAGGTGCCGTCCGCGCCCGGCGCCTGCGGCTTCCACGCGAACTGGAACTCGTACTCCTGGCCCGGCCGGAGCACGACGACCGTGCCCGAGGTCTCGGGCAGTACCGGCAGCGCGGCCGCGTCGTCGCCGGCCTTGTGCTGGAGCACGGTCACCTGCACGATCGGGTTCCCCGGCGGCGAGACCACCGAGACCACGCCGGGCCCGGTCACCTGGCAGTCCTTGGCCGCGTTGCTGCGCACCTGGAGCACGCCGTACGCCAGGCCGTCGGCGCCGATCGGTCCCAGACGGGCGTCCTCCCCGGACAGGTCGGTGGTCGCGCACGCCGGCGTCGGCTTGGCCGGTGGCGTGCTCCCGCTCGGCGGCGCGCTGGTGGCGGGCGGCACGGTCTGGCCCACGCCCGCGCTCTGCCCGCTGGTGGGCGCGATCGAGGCGCCGGACCCACTGGTGGGCGTGCCGCCGCGGGTCGCCGGGTGCGACTGGCCGGCCCCGCCCGGGATACCGGCGCTCATCCCCTCGCTCGGCCCCGGCAACGGCTCGGTGGCGTTGACCGCTGAGGACGAGGACCGGATGCCGCCGACGTTCGACTTCGAGCCGTCGCCGCCGTCCACCACGGTGCGCAGCACCGGTGTGCCGATCAGCAGCGCGGCCGCCAGCCCGGCGGCTCCGAGTGTGGCCACCCGCCGCTGCCGGCGCCGGGCCGGCACGGCGACGCGCAGCCGATCCAGCGCGTCCGACGCGGGCAGCACGTCGGCGACCGCCGCGTGCAGCCGCCGGCGCACCTCTGCCTCGAGGTCGTCGGGGTCGGGACCGAGAGTCCCCGGGGTGTTCGTCACGGCGTCTCCATCCGGGCCCGGAGGGCTTCCAGTCCGCGTGAGGCGTACGCCTTCACCGAGCCGACCGACAGTCCGAGCAGATCGGCCACCTGAGCCTCTGTCAGATCAGCGTAATAGCGCAGCACGATCACTTCTCGCTGCCGCCGTTGCAATTCGCGCAACGCCCTTACCAACACGTCGCGTTCCGCCACGTGGCGCGAACCGTCCTCGGTACTCGTCGATTCCGGCTCGGGTTTCGACAGTAGTCGCATGCCCATGATCCGACGGCGCAGTGTCGACCGGGACAGGTTGACCACGGTCTGCCGCAGGTAGGCGAGGGTCTTGTCGGCCTCGCGCAATCGGTGCCGGGCGGTGTGCACCCGTACGAACGACTCCTGCACCACGTCCTCACACGAATCGGTGTCGTCGAGCAACAGGGAAGCCAAGCGCAACAACGAACCATAGTGCGCGCGGTAGGTCTCGGTGAGGACGTCGATGGAGACGCCCGCGTCAGAGGACACGGAAACTCCCGAAACGCCCAGATCCAGCGCGCCGACCACGGGCATTCGGACCGGGCGCAGCGCCGGTTCCGCCCTCACGACCATTTCTGCCACGACTGTTGGACACCCGACCCCCCGGGAAGGTTGTATACGCCTGCGATCCGGGGACGGTCGTCGGCTCAGACACACGTGCGCCCACCGTAGTGGGCAGGGTGACGTGCAGTCAGCCACTCGGGGCCGGGAAACGGCCGCGCACGCGCGGCAGCCGGTGTCCCCACCTGGGGAACACCGGCTGCCGCGACGGTTCGCGGCCCGGGTCCGGACCCTGTCCGGGGCGGCCGGGCGGGCCGGTCGGGGCCTAGTCGCGCTCGGTCAGCTCGGCGGCGACGACTTCGGCGATCTGGGCCGTGTTCAGCGCCGCGCCCTTGCGCAGGTTGTCCCCGCACATGAACATGTCGAGCGCGAACGGGTCGTCGATCGAGCGGCGCACCCGGCCGACCCAGGTCGGGTCGGTGCCGACCACGTCGGCCGGCGTCGGGAACTCGCCGTTCTCCGGATCGTCGCACAGCACGACGCCGGGGGCACCGTCGAGGATCTCGTGTGCCCGGGCGACCGAGACCTCGTTCTCGAACACGGCGTGCACCGCGAGCGAGTGCGTGGTGATCACCGGGACGCGCACACAGGTCGTGTGCACCTTCAGGTCCGGCAGTCCGAGGATCTTGCGGGACTCGTTGCGAACCTTGAGCTCCTCGGACGACCAGCCGTCGTCCTTGAGCGAGCCGGCCCACGGCACCACGTTGAGCGCCAGCGGGGCCGGGAACGGCCCGAAGTCGCCCACCGCGCGGCGCACGTCGCCGGGCTGGGTACCCAGTGTCTGGCTGCCCGCGACCTTGCCGATCTGCTCGCGCAGCGCGTCGACGCCGGGCTGACCGGCACCGGAGGCGGCCTGGTACGACGCGACGACGAGTTCCTTGAGCCCGAGCTCGGCGTGCAGCGCGCCCAGCGCGACGACCATGGTCAGCGTCGTGCAGTTGGGGTTGGCGATGATGCCGCGCGGACGCACCCGCGCCGCGGCGGCGTTGACCTCGGGCACCACGAGCGGGACCTCGGGGTCCATCCGGAACGCGCCGGAGTTGTCCACCGCGATCGCGCCCTTGCTCGCGGCGATCGGCGCCCAGTGCGCGGAGACCTCGTCGGGCACGTCGAACATCGCGACGTCCACGCCCTCGAAGCACTCCTCGCTCAGCGCGATGACCTCGACCTCCTCGCCGCGTACGACGAGCTTCTTGCCCGCGGAGCGCGCCGAGGCGATCAGCCGGATCTCGCCCCACACGTCCTGGCGGGTGGAGAGCAGTTCGAGCATCACCGTGCCGACCGCGCCGGTGGCGCCGACCACGGCCAGGGTGGGCTTGTCCTTGCGGGTCATCGGCCGGTACCTCCGTAGACGACGGCTTCGCCGGACTGGTCGTCCAGGCCGAACGCGGTGTGCACGGCCTGTACGGCGGCCGGAACGCCGTCGGCGCGACAGACCACCGAGATCCGGATCTCGGATGTCGAGATCAGCTCGATGTTCACCCCCGCGCCGGTGAGGGATTCGAAGAACTTGGCGGTCACGCCGGGGTGCGAGCGCATGCCGGCGCCGACCAGCGAGATCTTGCCGATCTGGTCGTCGTAGCGCAGCGACTCGAAGCCGATCTCGGCCTGGGCCTTGGTCAGCGCGGTCATCGCGCTCTGCCCGTCGGACATCGGCAGCGTGAAGGAGATGTCGGTACGGCCCGTGGAGGCCGCGGAGACGTTCTGCACGATCATGTCGATGTTGATCTCGTTGTCCGCCACCAGGCGGAAGATCTTGGCCGCCTCGCCCGGCTTGTCCGGGACCCCGACCACCGTGATCTTCGCTTCGCTGGTGTCGTGGGCGACCCCGGAGATGATCGCGTGCTCCATGTCGTCCCCTTCGGGTTCATCCGTCACCCAAGTGCCGACGAGTCCCGAGAAGGACGACCGCACGTGCACGGGCATGTCGTAGCGGCGGGCGTACTCGACGCACCGCAGGTGCAGCACCTTGGATCCGCTCGCGGCCAGCTCCAGCATCTCCTGGTAGCTGATCCGGGAGATCTTCCGGGCCTTCTTCACCACACGGGGGTCGGCGGTGAAGATGCCGTCCACGTCCGTGTAGATCTCGCAGACCTCGGCGCTGAGCGCGGCGGCCAGCGCGACGGCGGTGGTGTCCGAGCCGCCGCGGCCGAGCGTGGTGATGTCCTTCGTGTCCTGGGACACACCCTGGAAACCGGCCACGATCGCGATCGCGCCCTCGTCGAGCGCGGAGCGGATCCGACCCGGCGTCACATCGATGATGCGCGCTTTGTTGTGGACCGCGTCGGTGATCACACCGGCTTGGCTGCCGGTGAACGACCGTGCGTCGACGCCCAGGTTTTTGATCGCCATCGCCAACAGCGCCATCGACATCCGCTCACCCGCGGTGAGCAGCATGTCGAGCTCGCGCCCGGAAGGGATGGGACTCACCTGCTGCGCCAGATCGATCAGCTCGTCCGTCGTGTCGCCCATCGCGGACACCACCACGACCACTTCGTGGCCCTGCTTCTTGGTGTCGACGATTCGCTTGGCCACGCGCTTGATGCCTTCGGCATCGGCGACGGAGGAGCCGCCGTACTTCTGCACGACAAGGCCCACGTGCGCTCCTCGCTTGATATCTGTGCGGTCGGCACAGTCTAACTAGGCCGTACAGTGGTCAAAGCTTTATTCACATTGTGAGACGTACGTATCACTAAGCGGGCAGTCGGAACCGAACGCCCATGTCGGCGCCGGGACGGGCCGTACCGGGGCGGTACCGGGTCCGTACCCCGCTCGCCTTTCGCCCGAATTCCGTTGATACCGAATCCCGGTGGGATCGGGCGACGACTCAGGTGTGCGGGCCGCCCAGTACCACGGCCTCGTCGAGCTGCTCGGCGAGCTCGTCGACCAACTCGTCGGCCAGTGCCTGGCCGGCCGGGTCCAGACTCTCCATGATCGGATCGTCCAGGCGGGCGTGCGACACCACCGACTGCAGCGCGCGCAGCACGGCGCTGGCGGTCGCGCCCCAGTTGGACAGGTACGAGAACTGCCACCACCACAGCGCCTCGCGGCTGCGTCCGGCCCGATGGTGGGCCAGCCCGTGCGCGAGGTCGGCGACCACGTCGGCGACGTCGTCCGACAGCCGCGCGGCGACCGGCTTGGACTTGGGCACGTACGGGTCGAAGACCTCGTAGTAGACGTCGATCGGCTCCAGCAGCCGGGACAGCGCCGAACGCAGCGCGTCGACATCCGGATCGGGGCCCGAGTCGGGCTCGAAGCGGTCGTCGGGCACGATGTCGGCGATCGCGCCGAGCCGGCCGCCCGCGAGCATCAACTGCGAGACCTCCAGGAGCAGCATCGACACCGCCTGCTCCGGCTCCTCGCCCTTGGCCACCTCGGTGACGGCCAGGACGAAGCTGTCGATCTGGTCGGCGATCTCTCCGGTGAATTCGTTCAGGTCGTCAGACATCGAGCAGTCGTCTCCCCTCGAAGGCACGCCCGAGCGTGACCTCGTCGGCGTACTCCAGGTCGCCCCCCACCGGCAGCCCGCTGGCCAACCGGGTCACTCGCAGACCCATCGGCTTGCACAGGCGAGCCAGATACGTCGCGGTCGCCTCTCCTTCCAGGTTCGGATCGGTGGCCAGGATCAACTCGGTCACCACACCGTCCGCGAGCCGGGTCATCAGTTCACGGATCCGCAGGTCGTCGGGTCCCACGCCCTCGATCGGGCTGATCGCGCCGCCGAGCACGTGGTAGCGGCCTCGGAACTCGCGGGTCTTCTCGATCGCCACGACATCCTTGGACTCCTCGACCACGCAGATCACCGCGACGTCGCGTCGCGGATCGAGGCAGATGCGGCACTGCTCCGACTCCGCCACGTTGCCGCATGTGGCGCAGAAGCGCACCTTGTCCTTGACCTCGGTGAGCGCGTGCACGAGGCGCCGGACGTCGGCCGGGTCGGCCGCCAGGAGGTGGAAGGCGATGCGTTGCGCGCTCTTCGGCCCTACACCGGGCAGTCGGCCCAGCTCGTCGATGAGGTCCTGTACGACGCCTTCGTACACCTACCGTCTCCCTGCTCGCTCTGGTTCTTCGTGGGCTTATTGGTGGGGTTGGTGGTCGGTGGTTGGTGGTCGGTGGTCGGTGGTCGGTGGTTGGTGGTTGGTGGTCGGTGGGCTCGTGGCTGGGCTTGGGCTTTGTCGGTGGCGCTTGGCCTGGGGTCTTGGGCCTTGCGCTTCAGCCTCGGGCTTCGGCCTTGTCGGCTTCCGGGTGGGCTCGGCTTTCGGTCGTGTGGACCCGGCTCACATGCCGGGCAACCCCAGTGGGCCGCCACCGCCCATGCCCTGGGCCAGCGGGCCCATCAACCGGGACTGCATCTCCAAGGCCGCGCGGTTGGCGTCGCGCACCGCGGCGACGATGAGGTCGCCGAGGGTCTCCGTGTCCTCAGGATCCACCGCGGACGGCGAGATCTCCAGAGCCAGCAGTTCGCCGGCACCGGAGACGGTCGCGGTCACCAGGCCGCCGCCGGCGCTCCCGGTCACCTGGGTGCGGGCGAGTTCGTCCTGCGCCGCCATGAGGTCCTGCTGCATCTTCTGCGCCTGCTGCAGCAACTGCTGCATGTCGGGCTGGCCACCACCGGGAAACACCTGGACACCCTTCGTCGCTCGGACGCGGCTTCGCACCGCCTCGGGGCGGCCCTGCTCGGCGGCCGTCCTGCGGTCGAGCCTACGGCTCCGGGCGGGGCCGATGCGCGGCGGCGGCACGCATCGGCGGGTCCGGTGGTGGGGCGGGTGGTGGGTGGGTCAGGTGGTGGGCGACTCGTCGATGATCGTGGCGCCCAGCTCGCGGGCGAGCAGTTCGTGGGTGGACAGGCCGCCGTCGTCCGCGAGGTCCTCGTCGTCGTACCGGCCGATGTCCTCGGGGATGTCGTAGTCCGGCTCGGGCGGCGGCGGGGGCGGTGCCTGCTGCGGTTGCGGTCGGGCGGGCGGCGCTGCCTGCGGCGGGGCCCCGGTGGCGGGGCGGGGTTGGGCGGGGGCCGGCGGGGGCGTGGCCGCAGGGGGCGTCGGAGCGCCGGGCCACGCGCCGGGGGGCGGGGCGGCGGCGGGTGTGGGGTGCGTGACGGGGCTGCCGGCCTGGGGCGTCGTGGTCGGGACCGGGACCGGAGCCGGCGTCGCGGGGCGGCGGGCGGGCGCCGCGGCGCCCTCGCCGGCGACGACGCAATCGATCCGCCAGTCGAAGCCGAACGCGTCCTGGACGGCCTGGCGCACGATCTCGTCCCGGCCGCTGCTGCGGAAGCCCTCGCGGGCGCCGGCCTGCTCGAACGCGAGGGTCAGCGTGGCGCCGTCGAATCCGGCCACGGTCACGGTCTGGAGCATCATCCAGGCCACCCGGTTGCGGCCGCGGACGGCGTCCAGGATCTGCGGCCACATCTCGTGCACGCGGGTGAGGTCGCCGGTGCCTTGGGCGGGGGTGGCGGCGGGCGAAGGTGTTGCCTGGGTGTGCTGCTGTTGGGCCTGTTGGGCCTGGTGTTGTGGTGCGGCGGACGGGGGCGGGCCGGAGCCGGCGGTGCGGGCCTGGGGCCAGGCACCGGGGGCGGGCGCGGGGGGCTGCTGGGTCTGGGGCTGCCGGTGTTGCTGCGGCTGCGGTGCCGTGGGAGGCGGTACGGGAGCCTGAGTCGGCGCCGCAACCGGGGCTTGGACCTGGGCCGGGGCGGCCTGCTGCGGCCGGGTCGCCGCGGGGGGCGGCGGGTCGGCGCGGGCGTGGTCCGGTGCGGCGGGCCCGGCGGGGAGGCCGCCGACGGACACCCGGCGCTCCAGCCGTTCCAGCCGAGTCTGCAAACCCTGCTCACCGGAGTCGACGGCGGGCAGCAGTACCCGCGCGCAGATCAGCTCCAACTGGAGCCGAGGCGCGGTGGCGCCACGCATCTCGGTGAGGCCGGTGTTGACGATGTCCGCGGCGCGGGTGAGCCCGGCCCGGCCGAACTCGGCGGCGTGCCGGACCATGCGCTCCAACTGATCGGCCGGCACGTCGATCAGGCCCTTGTCGGCCGCGTCCGGCACGGCGGCCAGGATCACCAGGTCGCGCAGCCGCTCCAGCAGGTCGGCCACGAACCGACGCGGGTCGTAGCCCCCCTCGATCACCCGGTCGACCAACTCGAAGGTGGCCGCGCCGTCCTGCGCGACGAACGCCTCGACGACGTCGTCCAGCAGCGACCGGTCGGTGAACCCGAGCAGCGAGGTGGCCATCGCATAGGTGACACCGTCGTCGGTGGCGCCCGCGAGCAACTGGTCCATCACCGACATCGAGTCCCGCACCGACCCGGCTCCGGCCCGTACGACCAGCGGCAGCACGGCCGGCTCGACCTTGATGCCCTCGGTCTCGCACACCGACGCGAGGTGGTCGCGCAGCACGCCGGGCGGCACCAGCCGGAACGGGTAGTGGTGCGTGCGGGACCGGATGGTCCCGATCACCTTCTCCGGCTCGGTCGTCGCGAAGATGAACTTCAGGTGCTCCGGCGGCTCCTCGACCACCTTGAGCAACGCGTTGAAGCCCGCCGACGTGACCATGTGGGCCTCGTCGATGATGTAGATCTTGTAGCGCGAACTCACCGGCGAGAAGTGCGCCTTCTCCCGCAGATCGCGCGCGTCGTCCACACCACCGTGCGACGCGGCGTCGATCTCGATCACGTCGATGCTGCCGGGCCCGCCGAGACCGAGGTCCCGACACGACTGACACTCGCCGCACGGCGTGGGCGTGGGCCCCTGCTCACAGTTGAGACACCGGGCGAGAATGCGCGCGCTGGTGGTCTTGCCACACCCTCGCGGCCCACTGAACAGGTAGGCGTGATTGACGCGGTTGTTCCGCAGGGCCTGCATGAGGGGTTCCGTCACGTGCTCCTGCCCGATGACCTCTGCGTAGGTCTCGGGGCGGTAGCGACGGTAGAGGGCGAGCGACACGCCCCCGACGATAGCCGGGCCGAACGACAGACGCGGACCCTCATCACCCACCGGGTGCCCGATCACCGACCACGGTCGGGTACTGTAGGCCCCGGACCCCCCGTGCGGCGGTATCCTCCTGAACCTCCCCAGGGCCGGAAGGCAGCAAGGATAGGGAGGCTCTACCGGGTGCACGGGGGGTTCACAGTTTCCCCCACCCCCCTGGCCCCACCCCTCCGCCCCCTTCGAATAGGGGTGCGCGAGCACCCACCGACCTCCTGTAAGCTTCCGCACGGAGGATTCGCCTAGTGGCCTAGGGCGCACGCTTGGAAAGCGTGTTGGGTTCACACCCTCACGAGTTCGAATCTCGTATCCTCCGCCAGCCTGAACAGGCAAAACGTTGCCCCCGGTCGCTCTGCGACCGGGGGCAACGTCGTTGTCGGTCTCAGTTCTGGTCTCGGTTGCAGCGCATCAGCTCCTCGCTCCCGTCCCCGGCCTTCGTGTGCCGAGCCGGCGCCGGGCGTGCCGGCGGCACCGCGGGTTGCGGCGTCATGCGGCGTGTAGGAGCCGGGCGAGCCAGTCGGTGCGGGTGCGGCGGGCCGTGGCCGAGATGTGCGCCTGCGGGTACAGGGCGTCGAAGCCGTGGAAACCGCCTGCCCAGACGTGGAGTTCGGCCTGTCCGCCGGCCGCCCAGATCCGGGTGGCGTAGTCGGTGTCCTCGTCGCGGAACACTTCGGCGGAGCCGGTGTCGATGTAGGTGGTCGGCAGGTTCGAGAGATCGTCGGCCAGCGAGGGTGAGACGTACGCGGGTACGTCGTCATCGGTGAGGTCGCCGAGAACGCAGCGCCAGCCGAAGTCGTTCATCGCGCGGGTCCAGACGCCGGGCCCGCCGGAGTACTGGCGGCTGGAGGTGCTGGTGTTGCGGTGGTCGAGCATGGGGCAGGTCAGTATCTGCGCGGCGATCGCCGGAGTGCCGAGGTCGCGGGCCAGCAGGGTGACGCCGGCCGCCAGGCCACCGCCCGCGCTGGCTCCCGCGACGATGATCCGGGCGGGATCGACGCCCAGTTCCTCGGCGTGTTCGGCGACCCAGAGCAGTCCCTGGTAGCAGTCGTCGACGGGGACGGTGCCGGTGGCCTCGGGCGCCAGCCGGTAGTCCACGGACACCACGACCGCGCCGAACTCGTCGAGCCACTCCAGCGGGATGTCGATCTGCGAGAAACGGTCGCCCATCACCATTCCGCCGCCGTGGATCCAGTACACGCAAGGCGCGGCGGTGGTGCGGTCGGCGCCCCCGGGGGTGAAGACCGACAGGGGTATCGCAGTGCCGTCCTTGGCGGGCACGGTGACCTCGCGCCGGTCGACCCACCGGTCGGCGAGCAGGGACTCGACCGGCGTCGAGGGGTACTGCCGCAGTTGTGCAAGCAATTCCGGGTTGAGCTCGGACATCAGCGGCATGTCGGAGAGGAGGACGCGAAGTTCGGGGTCCAGGGCGGGGCGCGCTGTGGTCATGGTCGTCGGCCTTTCGCGGGATGGTGCGGGGCGTTCGGCGGGATTCCGGGTGGAGCGAGGGCCGCCTCGGCAGGCGCCGGGGGCGGCCTCCCCAGGGCCTAGAAGGCGGCCTTGCCGCAGACCGGGACGTAGTCGGTGTTCTCCGGCTCCTTGGCCAGCAGTTCGCCGATCCGCGCCACGATCGCCTGGGCGGCCTCGCCGGCGAACGTCCGGTGGTGGTCTTCCTCGCTGGTCCATCCCTCGGTGACGTGGACGACGTCGGGGTCGGAGGCGGAACGCGAGACCAGGTAGACGACGCAGTGCTCGCTCGCGCCGGGGCTGCCCTCGTCCAGGCCGGTCGACAGCAGATCGATCAGCCTGCCGCCCATCCCGGGAGCGGCGGTCAGAGTGGCGTTGAATCCGTAGTTGGCAATCATGGGGAGCCTTCTTCGTTTCGGTGGAGTGGACTGCCTCCATTCAATGCCCCTGACCTGCGGAAACGTAAGAACGATTCTCTCTCGTTCTTGCACGATCCTCGCGAACCCGGGAGTGCTTTCGCGCATTGCTGCTGAAATGGGCGCATGTCCCTCGATGAGTTCCGCGACCTCCTGGCCCGGCACGCCCGCCCCGACTGGACCACCGCCGTCGACGGCGTCCTGATCTCGAAGGTCGACCGGCCCGACCCGCCCGCGCCCTCCATGTCCGGCACGATCCTGGCGGTCATCGCCCAGGGCGCCAAACGGCTCGCGCTGGGCGATCGGGTCTACGAGTACGGACCGGGGCAGTACCTGGTCGCCTCCGTCGACCTGCCGGTCACCGGACAGTTCACCCAGGCCGACCCGGGCCGCCCTGCACTGGGCTTCGGGCTCATTCTCGAACCGTCCGCCGTTGCCGAGCTCCTGCTGCAGGCCGGCCCCGGAGACATGCCCCGCACCGGCGGAGGCCCGCCGTCGGGGATCGCCGTCAGCAACGCCCCGCCCGCCCTCCTGGACGCGGTGGTCCGGCTGCTGCGCCTGCTCGACGAACCCCGCGACCGCGCCGTACTGGCCCCGCTGGTCAAACGCGAGATCCTGTGGCGCGTGATCACCGGCGAGCAGGGTGCGACGGTGCGCCAACTGGGCATCGCCGACAGCGGTCTCAGTCATGTCTCACGTGCCGCACGCTGGATCCGTGAGCATTACGCCGAGCCCTTCCGGGTCGAGAACGTGGCCCGCCTCTCCGGCATGAGCGCCTCCGCGTTCTACCGCAACTTCCAGGCGGTGACCGCGATGAGCCCCATCCAGTTCCAGAAGCAGATCCGGCTCCAGGAGGCACGACTGCTGCTGGCCACCCACCCGGGCGACGTCGCCGGGGTCGGCCGGCGCGTCGGCTACGACAACCCGTCGCAGTTCAGCCGCGAGTACCGCCGCCGGTTCGGCGCGCCCCCGGGCCGGGACGCGGTCCGCCTGCGGGACGCCGCCCGCACCCCGGCAAGCATCACACTGTAAGCACGGTCGGGTAGAAAGGGAGAATCGTGCAAGGAAGGGCGAGGATAGTTCTACTGTTCTCCCAGTTCAGAGCGATTCAATGGGATCACTGAAACCACCGCCGAGCAGGAATGAACATTCCAGTCCGCGGATCCCACCACATCGCAAGGGGCACAGCATGAACACCGTTCTGATCACCGGGACCTCGTCCGGCTACGGCCGCGCGACCGCCCTCCACTTCCACGCGCAGGGGTGGAACGTCATCGCGACCATGCGCGGCCGGCGCCCGGATGTCCTGCCCGAGTCGGACCGGCTGCGCATCGTCGAACTGGACGTGACCAAGCCCGACACGATCACCGCCGCGCTCGAGCTCGCCGGTCCGATCGACGCCCTGGTCAACAACGCGGGTGTCCCCTCGATCAGCGTGTTCGAGGGCACCCCGATGGCCCGCGTGCGGGAGGTCTTCGAGACCAATACGTTCGGCGTGATGGTCACAACGCAGGCGGTGCTGCCCCAGTTCCGCGAGCGCGGATCCGGCGTGGTGGTCAACGTGACCTCCAGCGTGGTGCTGGGCCCCATGCCCCTCTCGGCCGTTTACAAGGCGAGCAAGGCGGCCGTCGAGGGGTTCACCTCGTCCCTCGCGCTCGAACTCGCGCCCTTCGGCGTACGGGCCAAGACGGTCCAGCCGGGCGCCTGTCTGACGACGAACTTCGCTGGCAAGGCCATGGACGGCGGGCCGCTGGACGAACTGGTCCCGCCGCCCTACGCGCCGTTCGCAAGGAAGGCCATGGCCGACTTCACCGGCCAGGATCTGTTCACCCAGGAGAGCGACGTCGCCGAGACGGTCTGGCGCGCCGCCCACGACACGACCGGCCAACTGCGCTTCCCGGCCGGCCCCGACGCCGTCCGACTCGCCCAGGCGACGTGATCGAGCCGGATGCGCTCTCACGTGTACCGGTGTGGGGTTGTCCGCGACGGGGATGGGGAGACTCGAGCCGCTGGGCGGGGCGGCCGTTTTCACCCGCCGGCAGTGGCGCTGTACACGCCTTCATCCCAGAGCTGCCACAGACCGCCCGCAGCACCACCGAGTCGTAAGGCGCGGGCCCGAGAACCCCGAGGGCGCAGGAGAGGTTGTCAGCCTGATCAACTGCAATCAAGAGCCACCACCCTGGTTGCAGTTCTGGTTGCATTCACCGGCGTACACCGCCGTTCGCAAGGCTGACGGCCGCGTACTCCACCGCACGTCAGGACGTTGGCGAGCGTCGCCGGATCAGCGGATGACCCCTTGGAAAGCGTGTTGGGTTCACACCCTCACGAGTTCGAATCTCGTATCCTCCGCCAGCCTGAACAGGCAAACGAACGCCCCGATCGCCATGCGGTCGGGGCGTTCGTCGTCGTCCGTCAGTCCTGGTGGGCCCGAGACCCGACCCATGTCCAGGTGTCGGCCGGGAGGTGATGGTGGCCTGCGGGTGTCGACCGTGGATCCGGGGCGCGGCGGCGTGTGACGTGCCGCGGCAGGGCCGGATTGCTCGAACCCTGTCTGGGATGGGGTGTCGTCACACGGATGGTCGTCGGCGGGCGCGGTGGCGGGGTGTCTCGGGAACACTTGGCTCAGACGGAGCGTGATCTCGGGTCTAGTTCAGTGGGAGAGCGGATCATGCGGACGAACATGGTGCTCCGCAGCGTCGGCGTCGTGGTGGGTCTGGTCCTGATCGCCTGCGCCTTCGTGCTCGCGTACGTCATCACGCCGAACTATGTGGTCCGGCTGCCCGACGACACCGATGCCAAGCGCTCCTATACCGGTACCTTCAGGACCCTGCTCGACGCCCAGGAGGTGGCGAAGGGCAGCCTTGCGACGGCCGTCAAGCGGAACGTCCCCCTCGCCGTCGAACGGACCGTGAAGGTCGAGGAGACCTCGGGCAACACGGCCCTGGTCAGCGACAGCCGGACGACGACCGCCGCGGGCAACCCGGTCGAGAAGACGGACTGGAAGTACGCCGTCAACCGCAAGACGCTCGAGCCGTCCGGCAGCCATCCCGCCGGCTGGACGGTGGTCGACGCCCAGGGCCTGACGGTCAGTTGGCCGCTCGGCGCGAAGAAGAAGACGTACACCGGCTGGCGGCCGGAGACCGGGACCACGACGCCGCTGACGTACGCGCGTACGGAGAACAGGTCAAGCCTCAGTACATACGTGTACGAAGCGAACCTGCCGCCCACCCGGATCACCGACCCCCAGGCGCTCGCCGGTCTGCCGCCGGCCGTCCCGCGGACGACCCTGGCGCTGGTCGCCCAACTCGGTACTCTCTCTGCCGCGGCCAAGGAGCAACTCGCCGCACTGCTACCGACGTTGAGCGACCCGGTGCCGCTCTCCTACACGCTGGCGAGCGCCGACACGTTCTGGATCGAACCCGAGACCGGCAGTGTGATCGATACGCGGCGGTCCCAGCAGCGCGTGGCCGGCGTCATCGCCCCGAGCAACGGCGCCTTCCTCCCGCTGCTGCCGGTCTCCGACGTCTTCTACCAGCAAACCCCCGAGTCCGTGAAGGACGCCGCGGACGACGCCGATGACGGCCACGACGCCATCATGCTCGTCGGTACCATCCTGCCCATCGTGGTGGGCGTGGTCGGAGCACTACTGGTGGCCGCGGCTCTGCTCATCCGACGTCGTCGCCCCCGCGGCACCCCCACACCCGATCCGGACGCCTGACCCGCGCCCGGACGGTATGCCGGCACCGCGCCGATCGTGTGTCGTCCGGCAGGCCGACGACCGGCGACCGCCGACCGCCGACCGGCGACCGGCGACCGGCGACCGGCGACCGGCGGAGCCTCACCGATCGGGTCGCGGTCTCGCTCGACGGCGGAGCCGGCTCCCCTCCGGCGAGGTGCCTCGCCACAATCGCGCAGCCGCGCGTGGCCGGCATCACCGTACGGCCGCGTCCGCCCGGAGCACGACGGGGTCGGTCAGGCAAGCGTGGCCAACCGGGTGCGGGCGTATTGGCCGGGTGGGCAGCCGTATTCCTTGGCGAAGGCGAGGACGAAGGCGGAGACGCTGGAGTAGCCGACCCGGCGGGCCACCACGGAGACCGGTTCGGCGACGAGCAGGGCGCGGGCGACGCCGAGACGGAGCAGCGTGCGGCGTCGGGTGAAGGACATGCCGAACTCGCGTACGAAGTCCCGCTGGAGGGTCTTGGGGCTGATGTGCAGGCGTGCCGCCCACTCGTCGAGGCGCGTCGGGTCCGCGGGGTTGTGGGACATCGCGCGGGCGACGGCCCGGGCGAAGCCCTTGCCGTTCGCGCACTCGTCGGCGATGTCCGCGGTGAGCGGGGCCAGGTCGCGCAGGATGCGGGTGCGGGCCTCCAACGCTCGGCGCTCGTCGTAGCCGGGAGTGGCGATCTCCTGGACGAGGCGCTCCGCCTCCGGGCCGATCGCGACGTGGCCGGTGCGCAACCCGGCCAGGGATTCGGGCACTTCGCGCAGGCAGATCCGGTAGACGGTCTGCCGGTCGGCGGCGCGTACCTCGTGGCTCACCGCCTGTTCGGCCCAGAAGCCCTCGCCGGGCGCCGTGAACCAGGACCGGCCCCCGTGTACGGCCGAGAGCATGCCGTCCGGTGACCAGTAGAGCTGGTGCACGAGGTCGTTGCGGACGGCCCCGAACCCCAGGGGACCGGCCGTGCGGTAGTGCAGGACGAGGATGCCCGCGGGTTGCCCGAGCCCATACCCGAACGCGTCGCAGGCGATCGGGTCTCCGCCCACATCCTGTCCTCTGATCGACATCGGGTGACCTTTCCGGACAACCATCAAGACTCAGGTGAGGCTAGCCTAAGTTCGCCGCGCCGACCGATTGGGGCGCCAAGACCTGTTCGACCCGAAGGAATGCTTATGTCCGTTCGTCCGCTACTCCGCCTCGTCTCGGCCGGCCTGGCGGCCGTGACCGCGACAGCCCTCCTGGCGGGCTGCGGCTCCGATTCCGACAGCGGCACGGGTGGAAAGAGCGGCGCCACGAGGGTGATCGCCGCCGACAACGGACAGATCACCGTCCCCGTGAGCCCCAAGCGCGTCGTCGCGACCGGTTACGCGGTGCCGGTGCTGATCGAGGCGAACGCTCCCCTGGTCGGCATATCCACCTGGCCGCGCGGTCTGGGCCTGATGACCGGGCCCGAGCGCACGACGTACGACAAGCTGCACAAGATCGGCGGCGCGACCGCCAAGGAGACCAACTACGAGGCCATCGCCGCCGCGAAGCCCGACATCATCATCATCGGCGTACCCAGGCCGGTGCTCGGCGAGTTGGACCTCAAGCGGCTGGGATCGATCGCGCCCGTGGTCGCCATCGGCCCCAGCCTGCCATCCGCGTGGCGCGAGTTGTCGGCACGCCAGGCCGACGCCGCGGGCCGTGCGGGCCACACCGAGGAGACCCGGAACACGTACCGGAAGCGGGCCGACGAGCTGAAGGCCAAGTACGCGGCTGCCGTCGGCGGCCTCAGGGTCGGCCACCTCGGCGCGTACAACGAGAACTCCCAGGGCACCTTCCAGCGCGAATTCGCCGGCTCGTGGGGCACGAACATCGCGCAGGACATCGGCCTCGACTACTACGGCACGGTCAAGAAGAAGAGCGGCGGCTCCTCCGACGTCTCGGAGACGCCGTCCATCGAGGAACTGCCGGCGAGCCTGGGCGAGGCCGACGTGATCACCTACACCGTCCAGGACGACGGCACCCCGAGCGCGGGCGTGCAGTACGTCCTCGACTCGCCCCTGTGGAAGAACCTGCCCGCGGTCAAGGCCGGGAAGGCCTTCCCGATCCGCTACACGGCGGCGGTGACGTACGCACAGGCCCAGCGCACACTCGACGCCGTCGACCAGGCGCTCGCCCCGCTCCTGGCCCGGTGACGGAACCCTCGCCCCTCGTGGACCGGTGATCGAAAACCCCCTCGGCCCGGTGATCGGAACCCCCGCGTCCCTCCCGGCCCAGTGATCGGAACCCCGTGCGCATCGAACGAGACAACCCCGCCCCGCGCGTCGCCGCCCACCACGCGAACGGCGAAGGCATCGCCAAGATCGGCTACCCGATCGCCATCCGCACCGTCACGCTGCTGCGCAAGCACTACGTGACCACGTCGGTGCTGCGCCTGACGGTCGGCGGCCCGGGCCTGGACGGCTTCCACACCTACCAGGCCGACGACCACTTCAAGATCGTCTTCCCGGACGCCGACGGCACGATGCGGCTGCCCGTCCCCGACGACGAACAGTCGCTGACCTGGCCGCGCCCGTCGCCGACCAGCCGCCGCTACACCGCGCGACGCTACGACGCCCAGGCGCGCGAACTCGACATCGACCTGGTCATCCACCCGGGTGGCGTGGCCTCGGACTGGGCGGTCGCCGCCGCACCGGGCGCGGATGTCGTGATCGCCGGGCCACCCGGGGCGAAGTCGTTCCCGCACAACTACGACCACTACGTCTTCGCGGTCGACACGACCGCGCTGCCGGCGGCGGCGCGCTGGCTGGAGGAGTCGCCGCGGGACGTCTCGGCGCACCTGGTCGTCGAAACGGCGCACGCCGACGAGCACCGCTATCCGCTCGCCGCGCGCGACGGCGTACGGGTGACGTGGCTGGCGCAGGGGGGCGGTGCGTCCCGGCTCGCCGAGACCGTACGCGCCTTGCCGCTTCCCGCCGGACGGACCTTCCTGTTCGCCGCCGGCGAGGCCGACGACATCAAGCCGCTCCGCGCGTGGGCCAAAGGTCGCCTCGACGCCCTGTTCACCGGTTACTGGAGGCGCGGTGTCGCCGGTCTCGAAGACTGAGTCGCCGGTCTCGAAGCCTGCCGCGCCCAAGGTCGTGCTGCTCGTCGGGGCGGTCGCCCTGCTCGCCCTGGTCTGCGGCCTGAGCCTGGCCCTCGGGGCCAGGGCGATCCCACCCGGCGACGTCTGGCGGGCCCTCACCGACCCCTCCGGCGCCGATACCGACCTGACGATCCGAGAGATCCGGGTCCCCCGCACGATCCTGGCGATCTGCGTGGGTGCGGCGCTCGCGACGGCCGGCGCGCTGACCCAGACGCTGACCCGCAACCCATTGGCCGAACCGGGCCTGCTGGGGATCACGTCGGGCGCCGGGTTCGCCGTCACCGTGGGCACCACGACCGGGCTGACCGGAAACCAGGGCGTACAGGTGTCCCTCGCCCTCGTCGGCGCGCTGATCGCCGGCGTCCTGGTGTACGCGGTCGGCCGTACGTCGCCCCTGCGCCTGGTGTTGGCCGGTGTCGCGCTCGCCTCCGTGCTCACGGGTGTGTCCATGTCGCTGCGCATCCTGGATCCGGACGCGTTCGACCACTACCGGTTCTGGAGCGTCGGCTCCCTCGCGGGCCGCGAACAGGCCCCGCTCCTGCTGCCGGTGCTGCTGATCCTGCTTGCCCTGGTCGGCGCGTCGGCGCTGATCGGAGCGCTGAACACGCTGGCCCTGGGGGAGGACGTGGCGCACGGCCTCGGCGCCCGGGTGAACCGAACCCGCCTCGCGGTGCTGGCCGTCGTCACGCTGCTGGCCGGCACCGCGACCGCCGTCGCGGGACCGATCGCCTTTCTGGGCCTGATGGTTCCGCACATCGTGCGGCGCGCGGCGGGCGGTTCGGTGCCTTGGCTCCTGGCGTACAGCGCGCTGCTGGGGCCGATCCTGCTGCTGGCCTCCGACATCACGGGTCGACTGCTGCTGCCCACCGGCGAGGTCCCGGTGGCGGTCGTCACCGCCTTCTTCGGTGCGCCGGTGCTCATCTGGGCCGTGCGGCGCTACGAAGGGACCACGTTGTGACGAGGGATCACGTTGTGACGGGGGCCGGTCCGGTGACGGGGGCAGTCCGGTGACAGGGGACCACCTCGTGTCCGAGACGACGAGGACCCGCCCGCCGACCACCGGCACCGTCCCGTCGGCGCCGGGAGCGGAGCCGTCGTCCCGGCGAACCGCCTTCGGCCGCGCCTGTCATGCCCTTGACCGGACCCGTCGTGCTCTCGGCCTGGAGCCGCGTGCCGTGGCCGGCAACGCCGTACTGCTCCTGCTGCTTCTGCTGTTCGCGGGGGCGGGCCTGTGCCGGGGCGACACCTGGAGCAGCCCACAGGCGGCGGCCGACGGCCTCGCCGGGCACGGCGATCTCTCCGTCGTCGTACGCGAGTGGCGCCTGCCGCGCGTCGTCGCGGCAGTCCTGTTCGGTGCGCTGCTGGGTTGCGCCGGCGCGGTGTTCCAGAACCTGACCCGCAACGAACTGGGCAGCCCGGACGTGATCGGCCTCGATGTCGGTTCGTACACGGGCGCGCTCATCGTGATGGTCGTCATCGGCGGAACGACCACCCCCACCGCCCTCGGATCCGTCGTCGGCGGGCTGCTGACCGCCGTGGTGGTACTCACCCTCTCCACCCGATCCGGATTCGGCGGCCATCGGCTCATCGTCATCGGCATCGCCGTGAACGCGATGCTCACCGCGGTCAATTCGTGGATCATCCTGCGTGCCGACCTGGACGTGGCGATCGCCGCCGAGATGTGGAACGTCGGTTCGCTCAACGGCGTGGACTGGGCCGACCTGAACGTGGCGTTCGTCGCCGCCGCGATACTCGCGGTGTTGCTCGTCCTGAATTCGCGGGCGACACAGCAGGCCGCGCTCGGTGACGCGATCGCCGTGACGTCGGGCGTCCGCCTGCGGCAACACCGTCTGCTGGCGGTCGTGGCCGGAGCCGGCTGCACGGCCACGGTCACCGCGATCACGGGACCGATCGCGTTCGTTGCGCTCGCCGCTCCGCACCTGGGCCGTGCGGCCACCCGGTCCCCGGGCATCCACTTCGTCCCCGCCGCGCTCACCGGCTCCGTACTGCTCCTGAGCGCCGACCTGATCGCGCAGAGCCTGCTCGCGCCGGTGACGCTACCGGTCGGCGTGGTGACCACGGCGATCGGCGGCGCGTATCTCCTGCTGTTGCTCCTCAAGGAAGTCAAACGACCGTGACCGCACGCCTGACCGCGCAGGACATCACCCTCACGTACGGCGACCGCACGGTGTCGGCGAACCTCAGCCTCGACATACCCGACGGTGCCTTCACCGCGATCATCGGCGCCAACGCCTCGGGGAAGTCGACGCTATTGCGGGCGTTCGTGCGGCTGTTGCGGCCGTCCGCCGGAACGGTCCTGCTCGACGGACGCGACGTCCACGGCTACCGCCCCAGGGACATCGCGCAGGAAATCGCTTTTCTGCCACAGGATTTGGCCGCCCCGGAGAACATCATGGTCCGCCAACTGGTGGACCGCGGACGCTTCCCGCACCGCTCGCTGCTCTCGGTGCGCACCGCGGCCGACACGCGGGCGGTCGAGGAGGCGATGGCCGCCGCCGGCGTGGGCGACCTCGCGGACCGGCAGGTCGCACGGCTCTCCGGCGGACAGCGCCAACGGGTCTGGGTCGCGATGGTGCTCGCGCAAGAGACGCCCTACGTGCTCCTGGACGAGCCGACGACCTTCCTCGACCTGGCCCACCAGTACCAGTTGCTCCGCCTGCTGGCCGCGCTCCGCGACGACGGCCGAACCATCGTCGCGGTGCTCCACGACATCAACCAGGCCTGCCGGTTCGCGGATCACATCGTGGCGATGAAGGACGGCCGGGTCCGCGCCGAGGGGTCGCCCGCCGACATCGTGGACGCCGCCCTGATGGCGGACGTGTTCGGCCTGCCCAGCCTTGTCGTGCCGGATCCCGTGACGGGGACGCCTCTGGTGGTGCCGACGGTTTGACGTATTGCGCGGTGGACCGGGCTCGTTACGGGATTCGCCACTGTTGGTATTTGTTGCCGGGAGTGCAGGCGACGACCGAGAGGGCCTTGCCCGCGCCGTTGTTGGTCAGACAGTTCTGGCCCATGTAGTCCTTGATGTAGACCGCGCCCGCGGTGGGGGCCCCGGCGAGGCGCCAGTTGGTGGAGTAGCCGAAGCCGACGGCGAGTTCGGGACGTTCGGCGTTGCCGTACGGCTGGCCGAGGGCGGGGCCGTTGAGGTTGCAGGTGCTGAAGGTGTCCCAGGTGGAGACCGTGTGCACCCAGCCGTACTGCGGGTGGCCGCCCATGACCACCTCCTTGCCGCCGCCCGGGCCGTCGGCGACGAGGCCGATCCGTTGGCCGTCGGCGACGCTGGTGATGGCGCCCCAGCGTTCGCCACCGCAACCCTGGGGGACGCTCTGGGCCGGGGGCGGAGTGGACGCGGGCGGCTTCTGTTGGTTGCCGCCGCTGTTGCCTCCGCCGCCGGGCGATCCGGCGCCACCGGACGCGGAGCCGTTGGCGCCACCGTTGCCGGGCCCGGGGGGCGGTACGGCGCCGCCCGTGCCGGCGGTGCCCTGGGATGCGCCGGTCCCGCCCTGTGCGGTGCCCGGCGTCTGGGTGCCGGCGGTGTTCGTACTCGGGGTGCCGGTGGCGGCGCCTGTGGGCGGCACCGACGTTGCGCCCGGATCGCCCTGCGCTCCGGCCGGGACCTGGACTCCGGATACGACCGGTTTCGCGTTCGGGGTGTCGTGGCTCGGGTCGGACCCGCCGCCGAAGGGCTTGACGTACAGGACGGTGGCGACGACGCCGGCTATGACACCCAGGACCAGGAGCGCGGCGGCTATACCGTGCCGCTTCCAGGACCCGCCGTTCGCGGGGGTCGCTGTCGCGTCGGGGGTGTCGGTGGCCGACGGCGGGGGTGTCGGAGGCTTCGCGTCGATGGCGACGGCATCGGGAACCGCGTCGGGAACGGCGTCGGGAGCGGTCTCCGGAACGGCGTCGGGAACCGCGTCGGGTGTCGAGGGCTCGGCCGTGGTCGGGACCTGTTTCACCGGCGTGACCTGCTCCGCCGAACTACTCTCCGCGTCCCCCTCGTCGGTCGCCTCGTCACTCCGAGTCGGGTCGACCTCGAGAGCCTTGCTCGCGGCACCGGCACCGGCACTTCCACCGCCGACCGCTCCGCTCCCGAGTGCTCCGCTCCCGAGCGCCCCGCTCCCAGCCGCCCCACTGACCGCCGCGGCACCGGCGGCCACCACCGCGGCCGCCGACCCACCCGTCATCGCCGCGCGAGCCGCCACCGCCATCGCCGCCGCGTCGGCGTATCGATCCTGCGGATCCTTGGCCAACGCCTTCGCGACGAAAGCGCGGACCGCCTCGGGGAACTCCTCCGACAACTCCGGCGCCGGGTCCCTGATGTGCTTGAGCACCACCTCGAACACCGCGTCCCCGGTGAACAGCGCTTTCCTGGCGATGAGTTCGTAGCAGACGACGCCGATCGCATACTGGTCGGACGCCGGTACCGCGCCGCTCCCCCGGGCCTGCTCGGGAGCTATGTACCGAGCCGTGCCGAGCACCGAGTGCGACGCGGTGAGCCTGGTGTCGGCCGTGGACTGCGCGATCCCGAAATCGGTGACGGTCACCCGGTCGTCGGCGCCGATCATCAGGTTGGACGGCTTGACGTCCCGGTGCACGATGTCGCGCAGATGTGCCGCGTGCAGTGCGTCCAATGCCTGGGCGGCGATGCCGAGCACCCGATCGACGGGCATCTCCTCGGCATCGCTGTCGGCCAGGACCACGTCCAGCGGGCGACCACCGACGAGTTCCATGACGATGTACGCGACGCGCGGATCCGACCCGCTCTCCCCATAGTCGTGCACATCGACGATGCCGGGGTGGTCGAGCGCGGCCAGAACCTTCGCCTCACGCCGAAACCGCTCGGCGAACTTGGCATCGGCCAACAGCGAGGGCAGCAGGATCTTCACCGCGACCGACCGTTCGAGCACGCGGTCCTCGGCCCGCCACACCTCGCCCATGGCCCCGCCGCCCAGCAACTCGGCGAGTGCGTACCGGCCGCCCAGCACCGTGCCCGAACCCCACATGCCCGTTCCCCCATAGGCTTCAGCGTTCCCGCCCGTCGGCGACGCGCGCAGTCTGCCAGGGGATCCAGGGCTCCAAGGAAACCGAAGCACCCCCGGCAGGCGATCATTTCATCGCACCGCACCCCCACGGTCCGCCGGGATCCCCTCACTCGGTCCGTCGTACCCGCCTGCGTGGCTCAGGTGTTCGTCGTACGGAGCCAGGTCAGGACTGCCAGGACTCGGCGGTGGTTGGTGGGGGATGGGGGGAGGCCGAGCTTGTCGAAGATGGCGGTGATGTGTTTCTCGACGGTGCCGGGGGTGAGGGACAGGGTTTGCCCGATGGCGCTGTTGCGATGGCCTTCGGCCATGAGGGCGAGGACTTCGCGTTCGCGGGGGGTGAGGGCGGCCAGCGGGTCGCGGCGGTGGCGGCGGGTGAAGAGGGCGGAGACGACCTCGGAGTCGAGGACGGTGCCGCCGGCCGCGACGCGGGTCAGGGCGTCGGAGAGATCGTCGAGGCGGGAGACGCGGTCCTTGAGCAGATAGCCGACACCGCCGCCGTCGGCGAGCAGGTCTTCGGCGTAGGACTCCTCGACGTACTGGGACAGGACCAGGATGGCGGTGCCGGGTACTTCGCGGCGGATCCGCAGGGCCGCGCGCAGGCCCTCGTCGGTGAAGGTCGGCGGCATCCGCACGTCGACCACGGCGACATCCGGGCGATGCGCGGTGACCGCCTCGACCAGCGCGGGACCGTCGCCGACCGCCGCGACCACCTCGGCGCCGATCTCCTCGAGCAGCCGGACCAGGCCCTCCCGCAACAACATCGAGTCCTCGGCCAACACCACCCGCATCAATACTCCCCCGCTCCACTCGCCAAGACCCCGGTTGTGCCGGGGTCGACCCGCCCGACCGCCCGATCATCGGTCGCGACCACTCGCGCCGATGCTCCCTGATCAACGTTCCCGGACTCCACTCGACAAGGCCCCGGCCGTGCCGAGGATCAACCGGCCCGACCGCCCGATCCCCGGTCGCGACCACTCGTGTCGAGGCTCCCCGGTCAGTGTTCCCCGACTCCGCTCAGGGGGACCTCGGCGGTGAGCGTGGTCGGTCCGCCCGGCGGGCTGTGTACGTCCAGTCGGCCCTCGACCGCGGCCAGCCGGTCGATCAGGCCGGCCAGGCCGTGCCCCTTGCCGGGGTGTGCCCCGCCACACCCGTCGTCGCGGACGCTGATGAACAGGGCTCGTTCGTCCACCGTCACCGTCACCTCACAGCGGTCGGCCCGGGCGTGCTTGGCGACGTTGGTCAGGGCCTCGGTGACCACGAAGTACGCGGTGTTCTCCACCGCCGCGGCGAACCGTCGTCCCCGGGGCAACTCGGTGGTCAGCTCGACCGGCACCGGACAACGCGCCGCCGCCGCGGTCAGCGCCGGGGCCAGGCCCCGGTCGGCCAGGATCGGCGGCGCGATCCCGCGGGAGAGGGCACGCAGTTCGGACAACGCCTCGTGGCTCTGCGAGATCATCTCGGCCACCAACGGCCTGGCCCGATCCGGATCGTCGTCCAGCCGACGCGCCACCGTCTCCAGGTCCATGGTGAGCCGCACCAGGCGCTGCTGCGGGCCGTCGTGTAGGTCCCGCTCCAGCCGGCGCAGCGTCTGTGCCTCGGCCGCGACCGCGCTGCGGCGTCCGAGCGCGAGTTGTTCGGTCCGAACCTGCAAGGCGGCCGTCTCGTCGGTCAACAGCCCGCGCGCGAGCCCGGCCTGGACCGCCACGAGCGCGCGCACCAGCGGCACCGCCGAGGCGAGCAACAACACGCCGATCCCGGTGTTGAAGGCGATGTCGGCCGCCCGCGAGGAGATGCCGAACATCAGATCCAGGAGTCCCGTGGTGTCCGGGTCGCGCGGAATCGACCACGACCACACGACGTAGAGCAGTTCGCCGAGGCCGCCCACCGTCCAGGTCACCGCGAGACAGAAACTCACCACGCGCAGCGGGAACGACACCAGTGCGTGTGCCAGGTCCCGCCAGGACTGCGGGTCGCGCAGCGCGCGCAGTCCGGCCTTGAACCCCTCGCCCGCCGGTTCCCGGTATGCGTGCGGCGGCAACACCCGGCCGGTGACCGCCGCCACCCGCCGGCGCTCGATCTCGGCGAAGTGCCGTGCCGCCGCGAGCGTCGCGACCAGGATCGGTACGCCGAGCAGGACCACGAAGGTCACCGCTCCCGCCGCGAATCCGGCCAGTAGGACGACGAACGCCGCCAGTCCGATCGGCAACCCGGAGAGTACAAAGCCCAGTTGCCGGCCGAACCGCCCGGCACCGCGGCCGGCCGCGGTCGGAGCGGGCGTCACCGGGCCGGCCACCGCCGGAGTGGCCGTCGGCTCGAAGGATGCGGTCGACTCGATCATGAGCCCATCCTGCCCACCCCGGACGACCGCGCCCACCCGGTATTCCCGACGCCGAGGGTAGGGCACACCCCCACACGCGACCGGCCACGCCGACGCACGAGGCGCGGGACCGGCCTCCGAACGGTGTGGCTC
Organism: Embleya sp. NPDC025285; assembly: GCF_055558835.1. Classification (NCBI taxonomy): domain Bacteria; kingdom Bacillati; phylum Actinomycetota; class Actinomycetes; order Kitasatosporales; family Streptomycetaceae; genus Embleya; species Embleya sp. NPDC025285. The sequence continues at coordinate 32,028 of NZ_JBVHLU010000015.1, read as the reverse complement.
GACGAGCCGGCTCGATACCTCGGCCGGTCGGCTCGTTGCCTCAGCCCGCCGGCTTGATGTTCTGGTTGGCGTGGAACAGGTTGTGCGGGTCGTACCTGTGCTTGATCCCGCCCAGCCGCTCGTAGTGGTCGCGATACGTCGCCTCCACCCGGTCACGGCTCTCGTCCGCGCCGATGAAGTTGACGTACGCACCGCCCATCGAGTGCGGGTGCAGGTCCTGCCAGTAGTCGACGCACCACCGCCGGACGGTCTCGGCGTTGGCCGGGTCCGGATCGATGCCGGCGATCACGCCGGACCACCGGGCGTCCCGGTAACCCCACGCGGTGTCCTCGGCGTCGACCCGATGGGCGGCCCCGTCGACCGGGTAGAGGTGCATCGTGGACAGCGCGGTGGGCAGGTTCTCCGCGTGCTTGGCGTGTACGTCGATCGCGTCGTCCGAGATCGCGTCGAAGAAGTCGCCGCGCCAGTACCACTGCAGACCGGCGGGCATCAGTTCGTCGAACATGCTCTGCAACGCGGGGTAGGGCATCGGCGCGGTGAAGTGGAAGGCGGGCGGGCCCGGTTCGTGGACCGGTGCGAGGGCCTTCTCGGCGGCCTCCGGATCCCCGGTCCAGCACCACACGACGCCGCACATCTTGCGGCCGTGGATCTCCTCCGGGAACGGAGGACCCGGCGGGACCGTGAGCGCCGCGAAGAACCCGTTCAGGTCATCGGCCGCCTGTGGCAGGAACTCGCGGTACCAGCGCAGCACTTCGCCTGTGCGCTCGACCGGCCACAGGGTGACCCCGACGACCACGGTGTCCACCGGGTGCAGGCGGAAGCGGAACGAGGTGACGACGCCGAAGTTGCCGCCACCGCCGCGCAGGGCCCAGAACAGGTCCGGGTGCTCGGACTCGCTCGCGGTCAGGAAGCTGCCGTCCGCCAGCACCACGTCCGCGGCCACCAGACTGTCCATCGTCAAGCCGTACTTGCGGGTGAGGTGGCCGTGCCCGCCGCCGAGGGTCAGGCCCCCGACGCCGGTCGTGGACATGATTCCGGCGGGTACGCCCAATCCGAAGGCGTGCGTGGCGTGGTCGAGGTCGGCGAGCAGACTGCCGCCGCCGACCCGGGCCGTCCGGGCCACGGGGTCCACACGTACCCAGCGCATCGGCGTCAGATCCAGGGTCACCGCGTCGTCGACCACGCACAGGCCACCACCGCTGTGCCCGCCGCCGCGGACCGCGAGTTCGAGGTCGTGCTCGCGGACGAAGTCGACCGCGGCCATCACATCCCCCGCGTCCGCGCACCGCACGATGGCGGCCGGGCGCCGATCGATCATCGCGTTGTAGATCCGGCGTGCCGGGTCGTAGTCGGGGTCCTGTGGATCGATGACCGGGCCGCGCAGCGCGCCGCGCATGTCTTCGAGGGTGTTGCCGTCCATGAGCATCTCCCTGACGGGACGCGGACCGCAAACCCGCCCGGCCTCGCCCTGGCCGACCCTCGGTAAGCAATCGTGCGCCACTACCCCGGCGTCGCTGTGGCCTGCAGGCCGGCCGAACGCCGCAGGGCTTACCCATCCAGCCTCTCGCCGAGCGCACGGCGGCGCAATTTCGCACCGCGCCGGGGCCGTCGCCGATCGGCCGGTGATGCCGGCGCAAAACCGCCGGCCCGATCGGTGGGCGGGTGATGGAGTAGGGCCATGACGAGTCTGCGTGACACCGCCTTGACCTTCCGCGCTCTGCACACCAGTGCCGCGCCCCTTGCCCTCGCCAACGTCTGGGACGCGGCCGGCGCCCGACTCGTGGCCGACGCCGGAGCGAGCGCGGTCGCCACCACCAGCGCCGGGGTCGCCTGGGGCCTGGGCGCGGCCGACGGCGATCGGCTCGGCCGCGAACGGGCCCTCGAACTGATCGCACGCGTGGTGGCCGCGGTCGACGTCCCGGTCACCGCCGACATCGAGAGCGGCTTCGGCGAGGACCCGGAAGGCGTCGCCGAGACCATTCGCGGGGTGCTGGCCGCGGGCGCCGTCGGGGTCAACCTGGAGGACGCGCTGCACACCGGTTCCGTACCGCTGCGGACGCCGGTCGACCAGGCCGAGCGGATCGCCGCCGCGCGGGCCGCCGCGGACGCGGCGGGCGTACCACTGTTCATCAATGCCCGGCTGGACACCTACCTCCGCGGCGTCGGCGACGGCCCGGCCGAGCGACTGCGCGAGACGCTCGATCGGGCGACCGCCTATCTCGCGGCCGGCGCCGACGGCATCTTCGTCCCCGGCGTCACCGACCCGGCCACCGTGGCCACCCTCGCCGAGACCCTGCCCGCCCCGCTGAACGTGCTGGTCGGCCCCGGCGCACCCTCCGTGGCCGAACTCGGCAAACTCGGCGTGGCCCGGGTCAGCCTCGGCTCGGCCATCGCCGAGGCCGCCTACGCCGTGGTCCGCCGCTCGGCCCGCGAACTGTTCGAGACCGGCACGTACAGCTCGCTCACCGACACGATCCCCTACGGCGACCTGAACGCGCTGCTGGCCCGCTGATCACACCCTCGCCGTGCCGGTGGAGCACAGCCGGGCGCTGCACACCGCGATCGCGCACAGCGCCTACGTCGAGATCGACTCGGGGCACGTGGTGATGTTCGAGAAGCAGGAGGAGTTCGTCGCGCACGTGCGCGACTTCGTCTCCGCCGCGTGAGGCGTCCGGGCCCGCCCGGTGAGGCGTCCGAGCCCGCCCGGTGAGGTATTCGAGCCCGCTCCGCGCGGCATCCGAGTCCGCTCCCGCCGAGCCGGGTGGTCCGCTTCGGTCGACCACCCGGTCGGGGCCACCCGCGCGGCCGGACGCCGACCCGATCCACCCGCGAACGCCTCGTCGCCGGGCCGATCGCGGGAAAACCCGCAGACCCCGCAGCCTGTCGCGACCCACAATGTGAAACCCGGACCGACCGGGCGACGGGGGTGACGACATGGGCGACGCGGTGCACGATCTGCTGTGGCATACCGGTCCCGAGGTCGGCGCCGAGCTGATCGACCGGCTCGGGGCCCCGGCGCCCGAATCACCCGACACCGGGCCTCGGGCCCAAGGTGCGACACCTCCGCCGCTGATCGCGTACCGGCTGCGCCACGGCGTCGCGGCCGGCCTGGTCGGACGACACGGGAAGGGCCGTCGACCCGGCACACCCGGCAACCCCGAACTGCTGCTGCGGCTGCTCGAACGCGACGATCCCGAGCTCAACGCGACCCTGTACCGGGAGAGCGAGTGGGCCGGCCTGCGCCGCGCGATCCTGAGCCAACGGGCGCACCGCCCCGGCGCCCCCGCCGACGCGCTGGTCCCGCTGGATCCCACGCTGCGTACCGAGCTGACCACCACCACCCACTACGCCCACCTCGAACCCGCCCTGTGGGCGCGCGACCCCGACCTCGCCCTGTGGGCCCTGCTCGCCCACCCGAACCCCGAACCGCTCGCCGCGCTCGCGGCCAGGATCACCCTCCTGAAGGCCGGCCAGACCGCCCGGCTGCGCACCGTGTCCCGACTGACCCGACACCCGCTGCCGGCAGACCTGTCTCCCGCGCTGCGGCGCGAACTCGGCGGCGCGCACATGCTCCGGGACCTCCCGAAGTACCTGGCGAAGCAACTCTCCCCCGAAACGCTGGTACGCCGGGCACGCGGCACCACCACCGTCGGTCGGGCCCGGAGCGTGGTGGCCGGCGTGCCGGTCCCGGACTGGTCCGCGGTCGCCGCCGCGCATCGGGCCGAACCGCTGCCGTGGCACGCCGTGGCCGCGTTCGCCGAGCACCCGCGCTGCCCCCCGGAACTGCTCATGGAGTTCACCGGGAAGTACCCGCAGACGATCGAGGTGATCCCGGTGCCGCCGGCCGAACTGCTGGCCGCGTGCGTCGCCGAGGGCAGTGACAGCCGGACCAAGACCGTGCTGCTGCGCCGGCTCGCGACGAGCACCGCCGACCTCGGCGAACTGCTCGCGGTACGCCCGGCCCGGCTGTTGCTCACCGCGCTCGACCAGGGCCCGGTGTCGGCCGTCGCGACCCAGGCCGAACTCGCGTACGTGCTCGGCCGGACGCTGCGCGCGCACCTGGACCGCACCGGACCGGCGCTGTGGCCTGCCCTGTACACCGCACTGCCCACCCTGAACGCGCCGATCCACGAGCTGTTCGCCGAAGCCGAAGCAACAGCGACGGCGACGGCGGAGACGAAAGCAGAAGCGAAAACACGAAAGGCAGCAACGGCAGCCGCCGCACCCACCCCCACGCCCCTCCCCCGCCCCGGACGCCAAGCCGCCTGGGCCTACACCGTCCTGATCGACCTGGCCGGCACCGCCGACGACGCCACCGCCTTCCTCGACGACGCCCACCTCGCCCCGCTCGCCGGCACCGGGACGCTGCCCGCGTTCCTCGCCGAGCGGCTCGCCGGGATCGGCGGCCCGATCACCCTGCGCGTGCTCGCGGGCAACCCGCACACCCCGCGCGCCATCCTGGACCGACTCGCCGGCCACGCCGACCCGGCGATCACGGCCGCCGTGTACCGCAACTCACGCGCGACCGACGCGCAGCGCCGACTCGTGCTCGCCGCGCCGGAGTTGGACCCGACACTGCGTCGGGAACTGCTGTCCACCGACGATCCGGTCCTGCTGCGCACCCTGCTCGCGGCTCACGATCCGGGGCTGTTGCGCGCGCTCGCGCTGCGCGACGACCCACCCCTCGACCGCACGAACATCCGCACCCAGGACGCGCGCACGCTCGCCGGCCGGGTGCTGCGCCTGTACGCGGCGCTGCGCCTGGCCGAGACCTCGGGCGTGCCGGCGCTCGCGTCGCTGCCCGAGAATCCGGAGATCACCGACGCGTTGCGCACCGGACGCACGGATCCGCTGCGCGCCGCGCTCGCCGAGTCGGCCCAGACGAGCCTGCGCGCGCTGGAGTCGGTCCGGGAGTGGGAACAGCACAGCCGGCTGCCCAAGTCGGAGCTCACCGCCGCCCTGATCGATCCGGCCCCGGACTGGCCGGCCTTGACCGAAGCCGTGCGGGCCGGCCGGTTGTGCGCGTGGATCCGCGGGGCGCTCGGCCGACGCCCCGACGTGAGCGAGCCGTTCGCCCGGGCCGTGGCCGAGCGGGACCCGACCGGACGTCACCTTTCGCCACACCACGACGTGCCCGCCGGCGCGCCCGGTCGGACCCACCCGTACCGGCCGCACGTGATCGCACTACTCGACAGCGGCGCGCTGACCGTCGAGCGCCTGCTCGCCGAGACACCCGCCGTCGAGGTGCTCGACGCCGCGCCCGGTTGGCCGCGGCTGGCCCGGGTGGTGGCCAGGCACCTGCGCGAACACCTGGGCACCGACACCCGGGCGTGGGTGGTGGCCGCACATTTGGCCCGGGGCGACGTGGAGCCGACCCTGATCGAACTGGCCGCGACCTCGTCTGCGGCCGCCGGCGGCGCCCCGGATCGGCCGAGCGGCTGTCGGTCGGCACTGGGATCATCGAACGACACCGAGGGGAGGTGACGAACGTGGCGTACGGCGAACGCGCCCCGCAGGCGCCGATCGTGAGCCTGACCGACCGCCGGGCGCTGGAGGCCTGGCGACCGGCCGACGACGAGGTGATCGCGCGGGCCCGCAAGCTCAAGGAAGAGGCGCTGCTCGACTTCGGCATGGAACTGTCGGTCATCGCCTCGTGGTTGTACACCAAGTGCCACCACCACATCCCGACCACCGCGATCGACACCGCGGCCGTGATGGCCTCCGGCGACGGCACCTGCCTACTCCTGTACAACCCCCAGTTCTTCTGCGATCTGGGCCTGGACGGCGTGAAGTTCGTGCTCTTCCACGAGGCCCGGCACCTGATCCAGCGACACCTGTTCGCCGAGTCCGAGCTGCGTGCCGACCCGGTGTTCACTCTCGCGGCCGAGGTGACCATCAACCACGTCGCGATGACCCGTCTGGGCCGCAGCACGCTGCCGATCCTGCGCCGGACCGACCCGGACACCGGCGCCTCGATCGAGGACCCCACCGGCGTCGACCCGCGCAAGGTCCACCGCTCGTACGTCGAGGACCTCACCGACCAGGGCCTGGAGGCGCTGTCCTACGACGACTTCGTGGACACCGACGCGACGGTCTACGCCGAGCTTAAGCGGATGAAGCACCCGCCGGTGCCGCCCCCGCTGTGTGTGCACGTGATCCTGGGCGAGGGCACCGGAAACGGCGACGGCATGGACGGCGAGACGGTCGGCCGGGTGGCCTCGGAGGTGCTGCGCAGCGTCCTGCTCGCCGCCCGTCGAGGCGAGCGGCTGGCCCGACAGGAGTTGCTCGACCTGCTCGCGCGCACCGACGGCGCCACCGACCGGGCCTCCAAGCTGTGGGGCGATTTGGGCGCGGGCTTCCTGCGCGGCGAGACCCAGCGCACCCGCCGGGTCGAGTGGTGGCAGCAGTGGCTGGTGGACGTACTGGCGTCCAAGCTGCGTGAGGGCGAGCGCCTGGTCTATCCGAAGAAGCGCGGCGCCCTGCTCGCCGCCCTCGGCCACGACCCGATGCTCGCCCGGCGCGGCCTGGAGCGCACCAAGGTCGTGGTGATCGCCTACGACACCTCGGGTTCGATGCCCGACCAGGTGGTGAGCTGGCTGACCGAGCTGGTCGGCAAGGCCGAAGGCGTCGAGACGCACTGGCTCAGCTTCGACGGCACGGTGATGCCGTTCAAGCCGGGCGAGCGGGTGCTGGGCGGCGGCGGCACCAACTTCCAGAACGTGGCCGACTACGTCGAGGGCCGACTGGCGATCGAGGGATCGGGCCGCTTCGAGGAATCGGTCGACGCGGTGGTGATGCTCACCGACGGTTACGCGCCGCCGATCACCCCCGCCGACCCGGACAAATGGATCTGGTTGATCACCGAGGGCGGGGACGACTGGCCGGAGCGGCACCACCCGCCCATGGACTGTCATCGCGTCGTCACCGGCGACCACTGATCCGGGGTCCGTCGATGCCGACGCGCCTCGCCGAAGAGCCCTCCGCAGCACGCCGTGCGCAGCACCCGGAAGGAACCATGACGATCACCGCCGACACCACGCGCGCCGGACGCCCCGCGGCCGAGCCCAAGTGGAAGGCCACCGCCACCTACCCCGAACGCCCCAAGGGCTGGAAGGGCGTGTCCAAGCTGGAGGAGTTCATCGACGCGATGATCGACCTCGGCCAGACCGGCCAGATCTTCGGCGAGCACGGAATCGGCAAGACGGCGACGTTCTTCAGCCACATCCCCGACCGGCACGACGACACGGTCCTGGTCTTCGTACCCGCCGCCAACCTGACCCCCGACGATCTGCTGATCAACGCGCCCGTCCGGGACGAGCGCACCGGGGAACTGGTGCTGCGTCAGTTGATCATGCGTCAACTGCGGCCCGGTAAGCGGTTCGTGCTGCTGATCGACGACGCGTTGCAGGCGGGCGAGACGATCCAGTCGCAACTGATGCAAATAGCCTGCAACTGGACGCTCGGCGAACACGACCTGCGCGAACTGGGCTGCGTGGGCGTCTTCCTCACCGACAACGAGTCGCTGGCCGAGACCGCGACCCGGCGCACCGACCTGGCCATCCTGGACCGGATGGTCACGGTCAAGATCACCGCGACCGACACCGCGTGGCGGTTCAAACTCGCCGAGCGCTTCGCCGGCACCGACCTGACCCCGGTGTTCCAGGTCTGGACGAGCCTGTCCCCGGCACTGCGCCAACTGGTGTCCCCGCGCACCCTGGAGCACGTGATCGACTGCGCGCTGGCCGGCTTCCCGCTGGTGTGGGGGCTGCCGTTGGTCAACGGCGACCGGCTCGCGCTGACCGAGACCAAGAAGGACGGCTCGCCCGGCCCGGACCGCACCGACGAGGTGCTCGACCGGATCGCCGCGGGCCTGAACGTGCGCAACCCCGACCAGACACCGGACGCGGTGCGCCGGATCGTCCGCGAGGCGATCCACCGCCGCTGGTCGGTGCTGATCCAGGGCCCGCCCGGGTGCGGCAAGACCGAGGTGGTGCGCGACGTGGTGCGCGCCGAACTCGGCCACGACCCGCTCTACTTCTCCCTGCCGGTGACCAACGTCGAGGACCTGTGCGCGCCGGTGCCCACCCCGGACGGCTCGCTGGAGAACCTGCTCGCGGCCAAGTTCACCGATCCCGGCGCCAAGGTGATCGTCTGGGACGAGTACAACCGGCCCAAGGACAAGTCGACCTTCGCCAAGCTGATGGAGGTGACCCAGGAGTGGTCCATCGCGGGCCGCCCGATCCCCGGCCTGCGCGCCCAGATCGCGTTGCAGAACCCGCCGTACCACCTCGGCCGCAAGATGCTCGTCTCGCGCAACAACATCGCGCAGGCGACCCGGTTCACCGCGTCGCTGACCATCCGTCCCGAGGACATCCCGGCCAACGAGTGGTTGATCAGCACCTACGGTCCGGTCGCCGAGACGGTCCTGGAGTGGTGGAAGAACGACATCGACGACGAGGGCCGGGACTGGATCACCAAGCGCACCCTGGAGCGGTTGATCAAGCTGCACAAGCGCGATCTGCCGTTGGAGATGGCCAAGGTCTACCTCGGCGACGGCGAGTACGCGCCGGTGCCGCTGAACGCCCTGGAGGCCCGCTTCGCGGAGAACCCGGCCACCGGCCTGGGTGACATCTCGGCCAATCTGGCCGAGTGGGTGCGGCGGTTGGAGGCGGCCAACGAGGAGTCGGGCGAGGGCACCGACGACACCGACATCGTGCACCAGGTACTGGCCAACGCCGAGTTGAGCCAGCTCCGCGAACACCTGGACACCGTGGCGCAGTTGCTGGCCGGCCTGCCGCCCAAGCTGCGCTCGAGCTACCTGGTCGGCCAGTCCGTGGACAAGCAGCGGTTCTGGATCGAGGCGTTCGCGAAGATGCCGAGGAAGTAGACCCGGGAAAAGCGGTCTCGGAGATCCGGTCCCTGAAAAGCGGTCCCGAGAAGCGGGATCGGCCGAGCCCCGGCCCGCCCGTCAGCGCTTGCGGCGGGCGGTGCCGAACAGGCTGCGGGTGATTTCCCGGCCGATCTGCGTGCCCATCGAGCGCAGCACGGACTTCACCGCCGAGTTGCCCATCACCTGCTCGACCATCCCGGACTTGGGCTTCTCCCCGCGCCCGCGCCGGCCCTCCGGCTCGGACTCGGCCGCCCGTTCGGGCACCGCCGCCGACTCCGGTTCGGCCGGCGGCGCCTGAGCTGCCGTCAACTTCTCGTACGCCGACTCCCGATCGACCGCCGTACCGTACTTGGCGAACAGCGGCGATTTGTCGACGACCGCCCGCAGGGCCTCCGCCGGGATCGGGGCCATCAAGGACACCGGGGCCCGCAGCCGGGTCCAGGCCACCGGCGTCGGCGCGCCCTTCTCGCCGAGCACGGTGACCACGGCCTCGCCGGTGCCCGCCTGGGTCAGCACCGCGTCCAGGTCGTAGCCCGAGCGCGGGAACGTGGACACGGTGGCCTTGAGCGCCTTGGCGTCCTCGGGAGTGAACGCGCGCAGCGCGTGTTGTACCCGGTTGCCCAACTGGGACAACACGTCGCCGGGCACGTCCCGCGGCGTCTGGGTGACGAAGAAGATGCCCACCCCCTTGGACCGGATCAGCCGTACGGTCTGGGTGATCGCGGTCAGGAACGCCTTCGAGGCACCGGTGAACAGCAGGTGCGCCTCGTCGAAGAAGAACACCAGGCGCGGCCGATCCGGGTCGCCGACCTCCGGCAGATCGTGGAACAAGTCGGCGAGCAGCCACATCAGGAACGTGGAGAACAACTGCGGCTTGTCCTGCACCGCGGCGAGTTCGAGCACCGAGACCAGACCGCGCCCGTCGGGGGTGGTGCGCAGCAGATCGGCCGTGTCGAAGTCCGGTTCGCCGAAGAACGCCCCGCCGCCGTTGTTGTCCAACGTGATCAGCGCGCGCAGGATCACCCCGGCGGTGGCGGCGGACAGCCCACCGATCGCCTTGAGCTCGGCCTTGCCCTGATCGTCCGTCAGGTACTGGATCACCGCGCGCAGGTCCTTGAGGTCGACCAGTTCCAGCCCCCGCTGATCGGCGAAGTGGAAGATCAGGCCGAGCGAGGACTCCTGCGTCTCGTTCAGGTCCAGCACCTTGGCCAGCAGGGTCGGCCCGAAGTCGGTGATGGTGGCCCGGATCGGCACTCCCGGTCCGATCCCGCCGAGCGCGTAGAACTCGGCCGGGCATCCGGCGGGTTGCCAGTCCTGGCCGACCTCGGCCGCGCGCGCGGCGGTCCGGTCGCTCGGCTCGCCCGGCGCGGAGATGCCGGAGAGGTCGCCCTTGATGTCGGCGAGGAAGACCGGCACGCCCTGTGCGGACAGTTGCTCCGCGATCAGTTGCAGCGTCTTGGTCTTGCCGGTGCCGGTCGCGCCCGCGACCAGGCCGTGCCGATTGAGCACCGCGAGCGGGACGCGCACCGGAGCCTGCGCGTGCGCGACGCCCTCGACGACGGCCGCGCCCAGTTCCAGCGCGGGTCCGGTGAAGGTGTACCCCGCCGCGATGGTCGCGATCGTGTCGTCCTGCTCGCTCATCCGCTCCTCCGCTCGCCGAGATGCGGAAGGCGAATACACCGATAGGACAAGAAATATCCCGATTGCCCCTGCCGATCGGCCATCCGAGCCGGCCCGATCCGCACCCTCCCTCCCTCTCATCGGCGCCGGGTGGGGGTTCGGGGACCTCGATCCCGGTAGGCTGAGCCTGTGATCTTCAAGCGGATCGGTGACGGCAAACCGTACCCGGACCACGGGAGGTCGGGTGCCCGGCAATGGGCCGACATCGCCCCGCGGCCCGTGCGTCTGGACCAACTCATCACGACGAAGCGGCAACTCGACCTCGACACGCTGCTCGCCGAGGACTCGACCTTCTACGGCGATCTCTTCGCGCACGTCGTGAAATGGGAGGGCGACCTGTACCTGGAGGACGGACTCCATCGCGCGGTCCGTGCCGCCCTACAACAGCGCCAGGTGCTGCACGCGCGCGTGCTCGAACTCGGCTGAGCGCGCAACCTCGGCGGCCCGATCAGGTGGTCGTCGCGCGTACGGCCCTGCCCCGATACGCAAGGCGCCAGGTCGGCGCTAACCTCGACTCCATGGCGACCGGGATCACGGCCATGCCGTGCAGGAGGAGGACGGGGGCACATCGATGAGCATGCTCACTCCCCGCGGCATGGGAGGCCAGTACAAGATCACTGGCAAGCTGTATCCGCGCATGACGCGGCGCAGGCGACGCATGCCCGTCGTCATCGCGATCGTGGTCGGGCTGGTCGTACTGGCCACGGCCGGCTGGGGCGTGTACCACTTCACGTCCGACGACAAGGACACCAAGGCTGCCGCCTGCCCGTCCCCGACGGCTTCGGCCCCGCCGACCGCCCCGCCCGAGGCGCTGCCCGAGCCCAAGACGATCACGGTGAACGTCTACAACGCGACCAAGCGCACGGGCCTGGCCAAAACCGTCTCCGACGCGCTCAAGGTACGCGGCTTCACCATCGGCAAGGTGACCAACGATCCGCTGAACCAGCCGATCGCCGCGACCGCCGAGATCCGCCACGGCTTCCCCGGCGCCACCCCGGCGAAGGTGGTCGCGGCCCAGGTGGCGGCGAGCACCGACAAGGAGGACCAGCGCACCGACGGCTCGGTCGACCTGGTGATCGGTGACGGGTGGACCGACCTGGCCACCCCGGAGCAGGCCGCCGCGATCCTGGCCCCGCCGCCCCCACCGCCCGCGAGCGCCCCGCCGGGCTGCTGACCACCCGACGACACCCGAAGGCCCCGTCCGAGGGCCTCACCCGCTGCCGCCCCGCACCCGACGAGGGCGGCAGCGGCGCGCCGGGGCCGGCGTCGGTCAGCCGTTGCCGGGCTTGCCGAACTCTTCGATCAGCACGGGATACTGCTCCCCGCCGTGTCCGGCGGCGATCGAGCGGTCTGCCATCGCCTTGAACAACTTCGGCAGCTCGGCGTTGACGCCCAGCGCCTCGCTCTCCTCGATCAGGTGGGTCATCGCCCGCGCGTCGGTCTCCAGGGCCGACACCTCGGCCGGGAAGGAGCCGCGGTCGATCTGCTCGGCGTACCCGGGCAACCATTCGGCCACCCCGGCGGCTATCTGCCGCGCGAACGGCGCGTACGTCGCGGCGTCGACACCGGCCGTCCTGAGCATCGCGGTGCCCTGGAGCCAGGCGTTCAGGACACTCCACATCATGGCCAGGCCGGCCACGTCGTACAGGGACGCCAACCCGTGGTCCGCGCCCAGGTGGGTGACCGTGCCGAGCGCCCCGAGCGTCGTCTCGTGCGCCTCGAAGTCCGCCTGCGGCCCGCTGTGCAAGATCATCGCCTCGGCGGTCCCGATCCCCGACGGGATGGCCATGATGGCGCCGTCCAGGTATCGGGCGCCACGCGACTCGGCCCACCGGGCGGCCTCCCGGGCCTGGGCCGAGTCGCCCGAGGTGAGGTTGATCAACATCGTGCCGCGCAACGCGGCCTCGTTCGCGCCGAGCAGTTCGTACATGGCCTGGTAGTCGGTGACGCAGACGATCGTCAGGGGGCTCGCCCCGAGCGCGTCGCCGACGGTCGGCGCCAGGCGGGCACCCTCGGCGACCAACGTCTCGGCCTTGGCGGTCGTACGGTTCCACACGGTGGTGGGATGGCCGGCCTTCAGGAACGCGCCGGCGAGTGCCCGGCCCATCAGGCCGAGTCCGATGACGGTCACGGGGGCAGCGGTTTCGTTGTTCATGGCAGCATCGTCAACGTTGATACCGGTGTGAAGGTCAAGTGAGGTGTTCATGCGGATCGGAGAACTGAGTCGCCGCACAGGCGTCCACGCCCATCAGTTGCGCTACTACGAGGCCCAGGGCCTGCTGGAAGCGGACCGCCGCGCGAACGGCTACCGCGAGTACGACGAGAACGCCCTGCTGCGGGTGAAGCAGATCCGCCACCTGCTCGGCGCCGGTCTGTCCTCCGAGGACATCGCGTACCTGCTGCCCTGCGCGGTCGGCGAGGCCCCGGAGCTGCCCGGGTGTATGGAACTGCTGACCGCGATGCGGTCCCGGCTGCGGCGCCTGGAGGATCAGATGGACCGACTCGCCCAGTCCCGCGACGCGCTCGCCGCCTACATCGACGCGGCCGAGCGAACGGGCGACGAGAACTACCCACCCTTCGACGGCACCGACCTGGAGTCCGTCCCCGCCTGACCGCAGGCCCACGAGGACGAACCGAGCCCAAACCCGGGACCACGAACGACGAAGGACCCGACCGCGTGCGGTCGGGTCCTTCGTATGTCCTGCTCAAGAGCGGTAGCGGTGGGATTTGAACCCACGGATAGCTTGCACCATCACACGCTTTCGAGGTCTGAACTCAAGATCGCTCGTCGTTCGGCGTTCCGTTCATGGCTGTTCGCCACCATCCCGTCGCTGGCCGCACCCGCTCGTCCACCAACGTTCCGCACAACCACGAACGCGCCCGGACGACCATGAATGAGACGGAAACTGAGACGGCACCGAGCGTGGCGCCAAACCCGCAAGCCCACGCAGCTCCTGACCAGCCGAGGAGCAGTGGGACAGCCCTCCCACGCAGTCCCATTCGTCCAATGGGTCAATAAGGGACGGGTATCTGCGGGGCACGGGACACTCCAGCATGCTCAACTCGTCTATGACCGCAGTCCCCGATCAACGCTGCCGCTGTGAGCCAGCAGCTATAGCACGTTCGTCCGGCCAACTGACGGAGCATGTCGTAGAGTTGCTTTTAGGAGGCCGAAGGGGTAGTGGTGAAGAAGAATACACAAGGCGGACGAGCCAATGAGGCTGGAAGCTTGCATCGTAGCGGTTTTGCCGCTCTGCTTGCCGCGCATGGACTCTGTGGAAAGTCTCTCAGTTTTGCAGGCTACATCCCATCAGGGCCCTCGCCCGCAATCCTTAGATTCGAAACGTCTGATGCCGTTGACGACATAGCTTGCACACTAACTGATGGCAGCACCGTATTTTTCCAAGCCAAAAGAACATGCGGCAAAGACAAGCATTTCAAGGCAACCGTCGACCAATGGGTTGAGCAGCTACCGAATCTAGGTCACCTTGATAAAGTCGGCCTTGTTGTCCGCATACCAAAAGGGCCAATAAAAGACCTGAAAGATGCCCTGGAGAACCGAGTCGCCCGATATCCTTCGACACCTACAACGAGAATGGACAATGCACTAAAAGCCCTCCGCGAGAATCTGCCACTTCATTTTTCACCCAGTCAAGAGGAAAACCTCATAAAGGCCGCCATTTTTGTTGAATGCAAAGCCGAAGGGCCGGGAGATAGTCATTTTGACTTGGCAGCCGGGTTGCTGGATGGTGTCGTTGTTGCTCTCGGGGAGGGCAGTATTGCCGTCGAGACTCTGCAGAGAAAATTCCAGGCAGCGAGCGTCTCCGGAATTGGGAGCGATCTAAAGGATTGGGTATCCTGGCTCAAACAGGCCAAACTGCAAGTAATTAGTGATTTCGAGAGCGGACCAGGACCGCGGTTGGTTGCCGAGCAAATCGCGCTCGATGCCTACAGAGTCAAGATGGCAGGCCGTTTGGACATCGCGAGTTATCCTGTCCTGGCAGATGATCTGCCCGAAGTGGAGATAGACGGTCTTGCGGAATCCTTCCGTGTGCATCCCAGCGGCACCAAAGAACTGCGTGATCAAAAATCACTGCTCGCCATTGTGCGTCGGCAGCCCCGAGTCCTCCTGTCTGGCCTGCCCGGCACCGGCAAATCGACGGCTCTTGGCCAGATCGCGGCGAAGTGGGCAAGCCTGGCCGATGCGCCAATTCCCCTGGTTGTACCTCTAAAACGTATTGCCGAAGAAGTAGAAGAACCGTCAGACGTAACACGAGAACTGATCATCAAACAGGTGACTGCAAACTGTGATCCCGCCCATCGGGCTCCTCTTTCTTCCGCCCTTCAGGGCGCAATGGATGAAGGAAACGCAGCAATTCTTCTGGATGGCCTCGACGAATGCTACGAGCGGAAAGGGATCGTTTCACTAGGACTTGCTGCACTAATCACGTCATTGCCTCCCGGAAACCAGATCATCCTAACGAGCCGCGACAGCGCAATGCCGGCAGCAAAGAAGCTAGCACTCGCGGAAGTAAGGCTATGCGAACCTTCTAATCTTGAAGCCTCAATGAGATCGCTGCTTATGGCAGTTGTGCAAGTCCGGGTACCAATATCGGAACAACATGCCTGGCTTCTACAAAAGAAATCTTGGATTCGAGAATCGAAGAGAAAGAACGGAGATGTCTGGGCGGTTCCCCTCCTGGCGACGATGCTGACGCTACTGGCAGCGAGGAGGCAGGACCCGTCACTTCCATCAAGTCGCGCGGGGCTGCTTCATGCGGTTGTGCAGGATAGCGTCAAAATGTGGGAAGAAAGCAGAGCTTCGGGATATCAAAACGATGACCTACAGTCGGACCACCTCTTGGATGGTTACGCGATAATTGGTCATTTGCTCGCTGGGGCCCAAAGTGTCACAGCTGCAATGACCGAACAGGTTATGGCTAATCATTTTCGGCACGCTTGGGGTTTCGCTTCACGAGCAGCAATCACCCACGCCAAGAAAGTACGAGAATTCTGGGATACACGAGTTGGCATGTTCGTTGAAACAACAGCAGATGGTGCAATCGAGCCCCGAAGTCGGCAGTTCGTAGAGATCGCAGAAGCTATCTGGCTTTCATGGCAGGATGAAGAAACAGTTCGAGAATGGCTGAGAAATGCAATAAAGGATCCCGATAAAAAAGAAACCGTGAATTTGGCATGCGGCATCTCCGCACCAACATCAATGAATCTTCTAAGTGTCGTCCAAAACGAGTCGGACCCTATAATGCGCGGCAGGGGCCTTATTTGGCTTCTCGAATCCGAGGTCGCGGAATCGAAACTTCCCGATGAATCCACCGCATGGCTCGTAAGGGCTGCCTATGGAGATTTTTTGGATTCTTCAAATGGTGGGCCAAAAGCTGTATGCACCTATTCCAATGAGCGCCAGATGAAGGCTGATGGGCCAGGATGGCTGCCAGTCGTGCTGGCAGCCCAGCTTCCGCTAACCAACAGCGCCAAGGAGCTGCGGAGGGAGCTCTTGGCTGATCTACCGTTGGATGAACTCCGGCGCTCGATTCTTGAGGCTCTCATTGTTCTCTCTGCCGTCGAGGACACTCGATCCTCGCTTGAAGAAGACGAAATTCGCACAGTGCGTCTCCTGCTAGACCGTGAGGTCGAAGCACGAAGGTACGAAGGAAAGCAACTACAGCGAGGGTATTTCTCTTACGACAGCGACGAGCCTCCACTCCTGAGTGGCCATACCGAGGCAGCACTCAGGGCTGCACCATATCTCAAGGATTTGGGAGATTCGGTCGTCCCACACTTGAAGGAAGTTGCTAATCAATCATCTGTGGCATCGTACGACCGATTGGCTATAGCCCTTCGCGCTCAGAATGTACCAATGGAGAGTGCAGTCAGTTCGACAATCAAAGCAATGCTTGCCGAGTACTCTTCGACTTTCGACTCCTGGGCGCAAATTTTCGCTGCTACCGTTGCCATAGAGGTCGAACATGCGGGAGCCTCTCCTATGCACCGGTATGACCGTTGGCATCTACCAGACTTGGCAGACTTTTTCGAAGTCATTGGGTTGGCGAAAGTCGGCGTCGGCGCCTACCGGGACGCTTTTCGCTACGACCAGAAATCGATGCCATCATGGCTCTCAGCAGTTGCAGAAATCTACGAAATGAATGTGCCCGCCATCTCGCGTCAGGCTAGATATGTTGTAGAGACTGGCGGCGAGAAGCCCCTTGACGATTTTGGCTTCCTACTCGAAAGTTCGGGCACCTCCTTTCACCCTGCTCGGAACGTCTCAGAAGCCACATTGGAAGTCCTCGTCGATTCCATGACATTCACGTCGACGTGGCCAGGTAGCGTTGCGAAAAGGATACTAATGCACATGCGGGACAACCGAGCGGAGCAACTCCTTATACGAGTCATGCCGACTCTTAACCCACGCCGTCGCAGCGCCGCTGTACCGGCTCTTTGCATTAGTTCAGCAGATCCTCAACAGAAATGCTACGAGCTGTTTCATGACGCGGACGTAGCAATAAGGCTAGGGGCGGCTCGCACCGCGACGCTTTTCAAGGAAGAGCACGAACTGATTAATCAGATAAAGAACGACGCACTGATCGATGACGACATGACGGTGCGCACAGAAGTAAGCGACAGTCGAGACATTGCCCTTGAAGCGCTTTATTGGTCCTGTCCCGAGTGTCTGGGGCACAATACGGTGTCAACTCTCGACTGTGGTCACTGTTTGGAAGGCGCTCGTCCTCTCACTCCGCCGTAACCGACGCACCAGGATTCGCGAGTCAGAGCCATCCTCCAAAGCAACGATGGCAGCCGGGATCTGCTTTGCTGAACGCTAGTCCAAGACGTTTGCTCGCCGCTTTTGCATAGTCGTCACATGCAGCATGATGGGCAGATCTCTCAGCGCCTCACTCGGGAATGAGATGTTCGCCGTCATGCGATCGGACCATAGGAGGGACAACTGGCCGCAGTGCGTCCGTGATCCGAACCCCGAAGGCTTCAGTCACAAGGCCCTGAATCTGGTTTGGGTAAACCCAGCGAAACTCAGCTACCTCCTCGTTGGTGGTCAACGTCCCGCCCACGGGCCGGCAACGAAAGACCAACGCAACGACGCCGAGTAGCATGTTCTTGTAGATCCCAGTCAGAGCTATCGGCTCAACCTCAAGGCCGGTTTCCTCGCGCACTTCTCGGCAGAGACCTGTATGAATCGTCTCGGACAGTTCAAGCACACCGCCGGGCGCTTGCCACTGGCCGTTGTCTCGGCGCTTCGTAAGCAGGCAGCGGCCAGCATCGTCGACGATGACGCCGGCCACGCTCACTGAGTGCCGCGCAGGAGCCGCCACAGTCCTACGCTCCGAAGTGAGTGCAGTACGCGATGGTCGCGTCATCGTGAGGCTTGCCCCTGAACTTGCCAGCGGGGGTCTGCTGCTCGGCTTTCCGAACGGCTGCGACGACGGCGGAAGGTCCGGCCGTCTCCAGTTCGTCAAGGAGCTGGCTCCACTCCCATTCGTACCGCTCGACCAGCCGCGACATGCCGTCCGTCATGACCGCAACGCGGTGTACGTCTGCTGTCGGGACGGAACCGGTGACCGCGTACTTCGCCGCTTCGGGTTTCGTGCTCGCGACCCAGAAGCCGCCCGGCTGGTTCCGAACCTCTTGGAGGATTTCGCGGGTGTACCCCGGGAGATGCGCGGTCGCGTCATCGTTGATCGGGTGGATGCCGCCGGACGTCGTCTCGATCACGATCGGGGAGTCACAGAGCACGAGATAGTCGACCAGGCCGCCGCCGTTGCGGAGCAGGGCGACGGTGGTTGACGGGCTGTTCGGGTTGGACAGGTCGCACGTATCGGCGTGAAGGTCGCAGACGGCGGCAATGCCGTCGGCCAGGATCTCGCTGAGCGGCGCGCCGTCGTCCGTGATGAGCCGGGCCGACAGTTGCGCAGCCAGTCGGCTCACCACCCACGGGACGTCATGGACGCACCCGGTGTCCAGGCCATTCGCGGTTGCGCCGTCCAGCACGATGACGAATCGTTCACTGGCCACGACGTAGTCATCGTTGATGCCGCCCGGAGACGGTTCACTGATGTGACTGACCTGCAAGGTTCTTCCTGTCTACTCGGGTGCGGCGAATTCGTAGCAGAACACGTGGCTGTCTCCGGACACCACAGACTCAAGCACTTCGAGCGGTCCGTTCGCCCCGAAGGCAATGCGCCGCAGCTCGGCGACAGGCGTTCCGGGAGTGAGCCGCAGTCCCCGCACCTCAGCCGGGTTCGGCATCCGGATTCGGATCTCCTCCCGGAAGCGCTCAAGAGTGAGCCCCTTCTCTTCCAGCCGGGCGTAACTACCACCCGGCCCCGTGTCGGGGGTACGGATCGCCGTGTCTTCGACGGTGTCGAGACGGTAGTAGCTGTCCGCAAGCTGCGTCGGCGTGTCGCCTACCCAGTTGCGGCGCCGGCGCACGAAGACGGTCGCCCCGGTGTCCACGCCAAGCCACTCGGCGACCCACTCAGGCGCGGGAACGTCGGCAAGCTCAAGAACCTCCTGTCCCCACTTCAAGCCCTGCCGCTCTATCTCGGCCTCGAAGGCCGACTTCCCCTCGGCGCGAGTCTGTCGAGAGAACCGGTGGGATCCGAGACGGATCGTCGGCGGCTGACGCTTCACGTAGACGCCCTTGCCCTTCTCGGCGACCACAAGGCCCTCTTCCTTGAGGAGCCGCACGGCTTGACGAGCCGTGGCCGGCGCCGTTCCGAAGCGCCCTACCAGCATCTTTTCCGAGGGAAGCGCGTCACCCGGCGCCAAGCGCCCGCTGGTGATCTCTTCCCTGAGTTCGTCGGCGATCTGTCGTGACGGCGAGCGCGGATCGGTCGGATCAATGGCCATGCGAGCAATCTTAGGCGACTTCACTAGTGAGGTATTGCGGTCGTACGTTCTGTGGCGCTACTGTCACATCACCGCCTCACTAGTGAGGTGGTGAACCAGGGATCTATGCACGTCAGACCTTGCGACCTGCCAGGGAAGGCGGCTTCGGCCGCGCGCCTGTGAGCGCCGGGACAGCTCGAACTTTGAGAACTCAACAGGGTGATGGACGAGATCAAACGAGTGCTTTTAGTCCTCGGCGCGCGCCATCACGGGTGCGTCGGGGGCCATGGCCACTCGTCTCTCAAGACGAGGCACACCGATGTGTGCCGGGGCGCCCGACGACTTGCCGGAAGGCGGGCGCCCCGTGGGTCGCAACTCCGATGCAGGGAGTACGACCGTGAGAACCATTGTGAACGGCCGTTTGGCCGTGACGAGCTTCGAGTTCACCGAGTTGGCGCTTGGCGTCGACGCGGAGCTGTTCACCGGGGTCGACGGGGAATCCGCCGAAGAGCGGGCCGCCCGGGTCGACGCCGCGCACGACATCCTGATCGCGCTGTGGCGCGAGGACCCCGAGTTGGCCGCCTACGCCGCGCAGTTGCTCGGCGAGGCGCCCCGGGTTCTGGCCATGCCGCGCCGCTTCGTGGCTCGGCGGTGGGCCGCGTGAGCGCCGATCCGGGCACGTTCGCCGCCGTCGGCTTCTCGCTCTACGCCGCGCACATGGTGGGTGACCACTGGGTGCAGACGGATCGGGAAGCGCTGGGCAAGGGTGCAGCCGGTTGGCCGGGCCGCTTCTGGGCCGCGCGGCACGTCGTGTCGTTGACGCTGGTCAAGGTGGTGTTTCTCGCCACCGTGTGGGTGGTGTTCGCGTTGCCGCTGAACCCGTTCGCGGTGGTCGTCGGCCTGGTGGTCGACGCGTTGTCGCACTGGTGGGCGGACCGCCGACACACCCTCGCCGGGTTGGCCCGGCGGGTCGGCAAGGGCACGTGGTGGGAGCGCGATCCGCAGGCGCCGTATCTGCTCGATCAGTCCTGGCACATCGGGTGGTTGTTCGTCGCCGCCCTGATCGTCACGGGGGTGACGTCGTGACCGACACCGTCTACTCGATGCGCGCCGGCCGTCAGCTCGACAGGGCCAAGGTCGCCGAAGCGCAGGCCGCCGCGCAGGCCAAGCAGGCCGCATCGGCGCTCGCCCAGGCCGAAGCCGCCGCGCGGATCGCCGCCGTTCAGCGCGAGGCCGAGCGCACCGCACGGGAAGGTGCCGACCAGGACAAGGCGGCTGCCCGCGCTGCCCGGAACCTTCGGTGGCGCAAGCGCCTGGACGCGGTTCTCGTTCGCCGTGACTTCGTGATGGTCACGTCGATGATGGCCGCTTCGGTGGGCACGGCGTGGCCCGCTCAGATGTCGTTCTATCTCGCGCTCGGCATGAACCCCGCGCTCGCGGTACTGGTCACGTCGATGTCCGAGGGTGCCGCGTGGGCTGGTGCTGCGATGGCGTCCAAGGCGATCGAGTCGGGTCGGCCCGCCGGGTTGTACCGGGCGATCACGTGGGGTTCGGCACTCGCCGCCGCAGCGCTGAACGTCGCGCACACCATCCACCGCAGTGTCCCGCTCGCCATCGTGCTGGGGATCGCGTCGATGCTCGGCGTGGTGTTGTGGGAGTCCTACGCACACAGTCAGGCCGAGCACGCCGGAGGCAAGAGCGGCGCGCAACTGCGCGCCGAGCTGTACCGCTCGGCGCGGTTCCGCCGGGTGAGTCGACGCATGCGCGACCTGCTCGCCGCAGTGCCGGGCCTGACGGAGGACGCAGCGTGGATCGTGGCGTGGCGCGGCGTACACGGCGCCGACCCCGGGGTCACCCGCCGGACCCTCAAGCGTCACCACAAGGCCGCCCGACGGGTTCGTGAACTCCTGGCAGAAGCACCGGACCTGCCGACCGAACCGGTCGCATTGTCGGTCATGCAGACGCCGACCGCCACGCTCGCCGACGTCGCCCCGGGCGGTTCGGTGCTCGACTCCGATGAAGCCGTCCGGGACGCGCTCATCCTCGCGTTCGACTCCGCGCGGCCGGTCGCCGAACTGCTCGGCAAGGTCCGCTCGACTGCCCCGACTCACGCGGAGCAGTCGACCCCTGATCAGCACATTTCATCGCAAAACGGCAAGGCCGAGTCGGGTGTGACTCGGTCGACCGGTGCGCGTGCGCGCAGGTCGACCGGCAAGGTCCCGACGGCGGCGAAGGCGACGGGACGGGTCCGGTCGTCCGATGAACTTCTTGTTGAGGCAAGGAGGTTGACCGCCGGGTGGCCAGTCGACCGACTGACCGGTGAGGCGGTCCGCAAGGCGGTGCGCACGTCGTCGGCGAACGGTCGGACGTTGCGGGATGCGCTGCTCGCCGAGCGCACGGCCGCCGGGCTTCACCTGGTGGTCGACTCCGGCGCTGCGGCCGAGAGCTGATGGCCCGGTTCCGGGCGCGGTTCTGGGACCCGACCGGTGCCCGCTACGGCATTCCGACGTATCCGTGGCAGTGCGCGCCCGAAGGGCTCATGACCCGGCGTCAGCTTCGGGCCGAGAGGCTGCGGCCCGGTGGCCAGGACCCAGCCGCGCAACTCATGTGGCAGTCGCGGGCACGCGGGTTGCGGGTCGCGTACCTGTACCGGGTCGACCGGGCCCGCCCGGTCCGGCCGATGACCGTGGGTCGTCACCGCGCGCTTGCCGCCGCGATGCGTGCCCGCCGTACCTGCCCCACCTGCCGCATTGACCGCGGCTACGTGATTTCCGTCCGTCTCGGCGTGTGTGTGCCGTGTGCGGATGTCGACCAGTACAGCGCTGCCTGATCAGGCGGGCACCGGCGATTGCTTGGCGGCTCGGCCGGTGCCCGCTCTCCACTCTTAAGAGGAGAGGTTCAGCATGACGCACGACACCTTCGACAGTCCCGACTTCGAGGACCACGAGCGCGACCGCGACGACGACACCCCGCCCGGCGGCGAGGTGATCCCCTTCCCGCGTGAGACGACGGCGGACCCGGACGCCGAAACCCGTACCGACGAGACCGAGGAAACCGACGCCGAGCAGGACGACGACACCGAGCTTCGGGTACCGGTCGACCCGCCAGGCCGATCGCAGCCCACGTGGAGCGAATCGGTCCGGGGCGAGCAGCGCCGGGACGTCCTCCCCGAGTGGTTGCGCTCCCGTGAGGCTCTGCGCGAGCAGACCGCGTGGGTGCTCGACCACTACAAGCACGTGTTCGCGTTCCACGCCGTCCGCACGCCGGTGTACGCCGGGACGCTCGCGCTGCGTTCGCCGCTCGGCGCGGCCCGGCTGGTGGGTGGTGCGCTGCGGTGGGTGTCCGACGCCGACGGGCGCCCGGTCCGCGCGGAAGCGGTCCGCAAGGCGGACGCGGCCGAGTACCTGAAGCTCGCCAAGCACCGCGACGGCAAGGTCCGGCTGCGCGGCACCATCCTTACCGCGGCTGTCCTGTCCGCCGGTCTGCTCCTGACCGCGCTGCTGTTGGTGGGTCCGACCTGGGCCCTGGTGCTCACCCTGCTCGGCGTCGTCGCCGGGCTGGGGTGGGCGGGCGCGCCGGATGACCGGCCGGTGATCGGCCCGGCGGTGGTCAAACCGCAGGCCGAGAAGCTGTCCAGCGCGATGGTCCTGCGGGCGCTCGGCGCGCTGGGGATCGCCGAGATCAACAAGGCCGTGGCGAAGGGTTGGGGTCCGCGCGCGTTCGTCGCCCCGATCACCCGCGACGGGCCCGGATGGCGCGCGGACATCGACCTGCCGTACGGCGTGACCGCCGTCGACATCATCGAGCGCCGCGACCGGCTCGCGTCCGGCCTGCGCCGCCCGATGGGCTGCGTATGGCCGGAACCGGCGTACGACCAGCACGCCGGACGGCTGGTCCTGTGGGTCGGCGACCAGGACATGTCGCAGGCTCCACCCGCCGTATGGCCACTCGCCGCGTCGGGTGCGGTGTCGCTGTTCAAGTCGATCCCCTACGCCACCGATCAACGCGGACGGGTGATCCTGCTCAACCTGATGTACGCGAACATGCTGATCGGCGCCATGCCCGGCATGGGCAAGACGTTCGCCCTGCGCATCGCGCTGCTCGCCGCCGCGCTGGACGTATCGGCCGAGTTGCACGTGTGGGAACTCAAGGGCACCGGCGACCTGTCGCCGTTCAAGCAGGTCGCCCACGCCTACGGATCCGGCGCCGACGACCCGACCATCGCCGGGTCGATGGACTCGATCCGCTACGTCCACACCGAACTCGAACGCCGCGCCAAGGTCATCTCCGGTCTGCCGCGCGACGTGTGCCCCGAGAACAAGGTCACCCCGGAACTCGCCGCCAGGAAGCGGCTGCGCTTGCACCCGCTCGTGCTCGCGGTGGACGAGTGCCAAGAGCTGTTCACACACGAGAAGTTCGGCAAGGAGGCCGACACCAAGCTCACCGCGATCATCAAGCGCGGCCGAGCACTGGGCATCATCCTCCTCCTCGCCACCCAACGCCCCGACAAGGACTCGCTGCCCACCGCAATCAGCGCCAACGTGGGCATCCGGTTCTGCCTCAAGGTCATGGGCCAGACCGAGAACGACATGATCCTCGGCACGTCGTCCTACAAGAACGGGCTGCGCGCGACGACGTTCACGCTCAAGGACAAGGGCATCGGCTACCTCGTGGGCGCCGGCCCCGAAGCACAGACCGGCCGCACGTTCGGCGTCGACAACCCCGGCGCCGAGATCGTGTGCACCCGCGCCCGCGCCGCGCGCGTCGCCGCCGGGACACTCACCGGGCAGGCCGCCGGAGCGAGCACCGACACCGACCGCACACCGGTTCACGACCTGCTCGCCGACATCCTCGCAGTGGTCGAACCGAGTGAGGCGAAGGTGTGGAACGAGATCGTGGTCGACCGCCTCGCCGAGCTGCGGCCGGACGTCTACGGGCCGTGGGCGACGCTCGACAGTCAGGCCAAGCCCGCGCAACTGACCACCGCACTCAAGCCGTTCGGCATCACCGTCGGTCAGGTCTGGGGCACCCCGGCCGACGGCGGCAAGGGCGCGAACCGGCGCGGCATCACCCGCGACGACATCACCGCAGCCGTCACCAAGCGTGACGTAAACCGCGCGGCCGACTGATCGCGAAACGGTGCTAGGTCTAGCAGGCCCCCCTGCTAGACCTAGCACCCCTGCTAGCACCCAATCCCCGCACTGACCAGAGCACTAGCCCCTAGCACCGCCATGCCCGGAACCAGCGAAAACCCCTCTGGGAGGCACCTCGTGACCCTCACGACGCTCGTCGCGGCAGCCGTCGCCGCCTACGCTCTCGGTTACAGCCTGTTGTGCCTCGTCTCGCCGTTCGGCCCCTGCCGACGCTGCGAGGGCACCGGCAACCACATCTCGTGGTGGGACAAGCACCGCGCCCGCACCGCACCGGCCGCCAAGCCGAAGCGGCGGATCCGCAAGCCCTGCCGCCGCTGCAAGGGAACCGGCGCCCGGCTGCGGATCGGCCGCCGCATCCACAACCACGCCCGGCGCCTTCACGCCGACGGCACCCGCTGAACCGCGCTCCGACCACCAGTCAGGAGACCAGCCATGACCACCCTCGCCGCCGGTGGATCCACCGTCACCATCGGCCTGCCCCTGATCCTCCTGCTCGCCGCCTTCGGCCTGCTCGCCAACAACAAGGCCCCGAAGCTCGCCGGGTTCTGCCTGTTCGTCGCCGGAGTCAACCTCTCCGGGACCGCGTTCGCCGCCTCGCTCAGCAACTCCACCGGGACGTTCGTCGCGGGCGCCGTCGACGCGTTCGCCTCCGCCATCGGCTGAACGGAGACCACACCGCATGCGCATCCGCCGCTGGTTCGTCTACCGCGAGCACCGCGCCGTTCACATCGAACGTGGGGCGAACCCCAACTGCCCCGACTGCTTCGGCGAAGGCGGCTGGTGGGAAGGCAGCGCTACCCACCCCGAAGACCCCGACGTCGTCGCGTGCCCGTGCAACGACGGCCCGCGTTACCGCATCCCCTACGGCCGACGGCCGAGCCGGATGTACAGCGCCGAACCGCCGTTCTAAAACCGCCCCGGGGCGACCGCCCGAACCGCCAAGAACAGCCGGTCGCCCCGGGCCTCCTGCACCACATCAGCAGACAGGAGACACCCAGCATGACAGGACCCATCCGAGACGTGCCCATCCCGCGCGAACCGCTGAACACCGAACCGCGCGGCATCGAGCGCCAGACCGGCGCCGAGAATCGCGCGCTGCTGTACCGCGCGCTCGCCGACGCCGGCGTGCAGCTCGGCATGTACGACCACCGCATCATCGAGTGGCTCGGCACCTGGGACAGCCCCACCGTGTTGACCGTCGCCTCGCTCCTCACCCGTGCCGCAACGCACGAGCCGCGCGGGGAGATCTCGTGAACACCGCGACCGGCCCGCGCATCGGGTCGTTGTGCACGGGATACGGCGGCCTGGACGACGCCGTGCGAACCGTGCTCGGCGGAGAACGGATGTGGCACGCGGACAACGACCCCGGGGCGAGCGCGATCCTGGCCCACCACTGGCCCACAGTCCCCAACCTCGGGGACATCACCGCGCTCGACTTCCGCACGGTCCCGGCGGTGGACGTGCTCACCGCGGGGTGGCCGTGCCAGCCCTCCAGCATGGCCGGCAAGCGCGCCGGGACGGCCGACGAGAGGTGGATCTTCGATGCGATCCTCAACGCTGCTCGCGACCTGGACCCACAACCCCGGCTGCTCGTGCTCGAAAACGTCCCCGGGCTGCTCACTGTCGACGGCGGCGACGCTATGGCCCGAGTCGTTCACGGACTGGCCCGACTCGGGTACGTGGGACGCTACCGGGTTCTATCTGCCGCCGACGTCGGCGCCGCCCACCTGCGACGCCGCGTCTTCATCACCGCTTGGCCTGCTTCCCACCCCGGCGGCCCGGGACTGGCGCGGCGGGGGACAACGCGGGCAACTCCCGACCGCCATCCTGGGGTTGCCGCCCGTCTGACGCTGCTGCCTACACCGCGCGTGTCCGACGCCAACGGGGCCGGGGCGCACGGCACCGGTGGTGTGGACCTGCGTACGGCGGTGTCGTTGCTGCCGATGCAGCGCGCCACCGACGGCGGCAACGGCGGCACGAACCAGCGGGGCAGCCGTCCCGGCGACGTCGCGCCTCCGGCCGCCGTACAGCCCGACCGATGGGGCAAGTACGCCAGCGCCGTGGCCCGCTGGGAACGCGTCACCGGCCTCCGCGCGCCCGCGCACACCGCACCCAACCGCGACGGACAACCCCGGCTGAACCCGGTGTTCGTCGAATGGCTCATGGGCGTGGCCACCGGACGCGTCACGGACGTGCCCGGCCTGTCCCGCACCCGCCAACTGCACGCGCTCGGCAACGGCGTCTTCCCCGCCCAGGCCGCCACCGCGCTCCGCCTCCTGCTCGCCCACCGGGCCGAGCGCCACCAGGCCGCCTGAACACCCCACCCAAGCAGCGCACCACCGTGACCGGCCGCCCCGCCGGCGGCCGGTCACACCCCGAAGGACACCGGAGGGACACATGACCCGACCGAACCCGATCCTGAAGGCCGCCGCGCTCGCGCACGCCGAGCGTGGGTGGCACGTCTTCCCTCTCGCCCCGGGTGGCAAGAAGCCGGTCGTGGCGAAGTGGCAGGACCGCGCGACCACCGACCCGGAGCGCATCGCCCGGTGCTGGGACCACGGGCCGTACAACATCGGCATCGCGTGCGGACCGTCCGGCCTGCTCGTGGTCGACCTGGACAAGCCCAAGACCGACACGGACACCCCGCCCACCGAATGGGCCGAGCAGGGCGCCACCGACGGATTCGACGTGTTCTACCTGCTCGCCACCGGCGCCCAGCAGCCCTACCCGGGCGACACGTACACCGTCGCCACGCCCACCGGCGGGCAACACCTTTACTTCCGGGCACCCGACGGAACCGAGCTGCGCAACACCGCGGGCAAGCTCGGGTGGAAGATCGACACCCGCGCGCACGGTGGTTACGTCGTTGCTGCCGCGAGCATGATCGACGGCACTTCGTACGCGGCGACCGTCGCCACCGGCCCCGACCCGCTGCCGTCGTGGCTCACGGTCGCGCTCACCACCTCGCGCGTAGCCGAACAGCCCGTGCACACCGTCGCGTTCGCCCAACGCTGGGCAGCGCTGGGCAACGCGCGCGGCTACTGCGACGCGGCATTGCGTGGCGAACTGAGCAAGGTTCTCCACGCCCGCGAGGGAACCCGCAACCGGACCCTGTACGGCGCCGCGTTCGCGCTTGCCCGCTTCGTCGCGTCCGGCGACCTACCGACCACCTTCACCGCACAAGCCCTCATCGCTGCGGGTACCGCACGCGGCCTGCCCGTCGCCGAGTGCGAGCAGGCCATTCGCAGCGGATTCGCCCGCGGCGCCACCACCGGCACGACCGCGTGACCGGCCCGGGTCGACCACTCACGGTTGACGACATCCTCAACCAGCTTGACTCCGCCCCGGTTGCGGTGTGGGACGACCCGATCCCCGTCGGGCAGTCCCGGACCCTGCCGCCGTTCCCGGTGGACGCGTTGCCCGCGTGGGTCGCCGACATGGTCGCCGCCGTTGCCGAAGAGACACAGACTCCGACCGACCTGCCCGGATGCCTCGCACTCGCCGCCCTGTCGACGGCGGCCGGCGGACGCGCAGTCGTCGCCGCCCGGGGCGCGTGGCGGGAACCGGTCAACGTGTACGTCGCCGTCGCGCTGCCACCGGCGAACCGCAAGAGCGCTGTGTTCTCCGCCATGACCGGACCGCTTCTGAAAACCGAGAAGCTGATGGCTGAGAACGCCGTAGCCGCCATCGTGGAAGCGGAGACCACCGCTCGACTCGCCAAAGCTTCCGCCGAGAAAGCCGCCATGAAGGCTGCGGGCGCCGACGCCGAGAAACGCGACGCACTCACCGCCGACGCCATCACGCTCGCCCAGGCCGCCGAGGCGGTCGCGGTGCCCCCACGACCGCAACTCATCGCCGACGACGCCACACCCGAGGCGGTCGCGTCCCTGCTCGCCGAGCAGGGCGGACGTCTCGCACTCCTCTCGGCGGAAGGCGGCATCTTCGACATCATCGCCGGTCGCTACAGCGGCACGCCCAACATGGAGGTCTTCCTCAAGGGTCACGCCGGAGACCTGCTCAAGGTCAACCGGCAGGGACGGCGCGAGTACATCGAGAACCCCGCGCTCACCATGGGACTCGCCGTACAGCCCACCGTCCTCGAAGACATCGCCCGCGTGAAGGGATTCGACGGCCGCGGCCTGCTCGCCCGCTTCCTGTACTCCCTGCCCGTCTCCCTGGTGGGCCACCGGCGGATCCTCACCGAACCGGTCCCCGAGCAGGTCGCCGCAACCTACGCACAGCAGCTCGGCGCCCTCACCATGACGCTCGCCGACTGGACCGACCCCGCCGTCCTGCCGCTCACCCCCGAAGCCGACGCGGTACTCGTCCAACGGCAGGAACGCACCGAACGGCGCCTCGCCGACGGCGGCACGCTCGCCCACGTCCGCAACTGGGGCGGCAAGGTCGACGGCGCCACCGTCCGCATCGCCGGATTCCTCCACCTCGCCGAACACCCCACCGACGGATGGTCACGAGCCATCGACGCAGCCACCCTCACCGCGGCCGGACGCATCGGCGACTACTTCACCGACCACGCACTCGCCGTCTTCGACCTCATGGGCGCCGACCCCGCCCAAGACCGCGCCCGCACCATCCTCGAACACCTCCGCGCCGCGCCCGTGCCGTCGGTGTCCAAGCGGGACCTGTTCACCGCGCTGTCACGCGCCGAGTTCGCCACCATGGCCGATCTCGACCCCGTTCTCGACCTGCTCGAAGAGCATGGGTGGCTACGGCAGGAACCCGCACCCGAACGGCGCGGGCGCGGCCGGCCGCCGTCGCCCCGGTACGAGACACACCCGCACCTGACCGTTCCGCCCGTCTGAACCCGTACGCAGAAACCGCAGAACCCGCAGTAATACCCGCGCACCCGCTCTGACCAGCACCGATGCCCGACCGGCCGCCGCTCCGCAGAAAGCCCGCCAATTCCGCAGTAATCAGCGAGCAGGCAGCAGCGGCCGGTCCGGCACCCGAGCACGGCTAATTCTGCGGAATTACCTCCGATTACTGCGGGGCGCACCGAACACCGCATCACCGCAGGTCAGAGCACCCAACCGGCATTACTGCGGTTTGTGCGATTACTGCGGCGCCTCCGTCATCCCAACGCATCCGCGAGGAGTCGACGTGACCGAGCCCAACGCCTTCCCCGTACCCGACCCGACCGTCCTGCTCCTCACGGTCGAGGAAGGCGCCCGCCGTCTCCGCATCGGCCGCACCACCATGTACGCCCTCATCGCATCCGGCGCCATCGAGACCGTGCCCGTCGGCCGTCTCCGCCGCATCCCCGTCGAGGCCGTAGCCGAGTACGTCCACCGGCTCCGGCAGGCCCACCGTTCCGAGACCGCAGCTTGAGGAGAACCCGCGTGGCAGAACAGCCCAAGAACCGCACTCGCCGCCCCAACGGCGCGTCAACCGTCTACCTGGGCAAAGACGGTAAATGGCACGGTCGCGTGACCGTCGGCGTGAAGGACGACGGTAGGCCCGACCGGCGCCACGTCGAACGCAAGACTGAAGGTCAAGTGATCCAAGCCGTCCGGGAATTGGAGAAGCAGCGCGACGACGGCGCCGTCCCCAAGACAGGCAAGGCGTGGACGGTCAAGGCGTGGCTCACCCACTGGCTCGACAACATCGTTGCGCCGCCCGTGGTCCGGGAATCCAGCCACTCCGCTTACCGCTCCGCGGTGAACGTTCACCTCATCCCGGGGCTTGGCGCTCATCGTCTCCGCAAGCTGGAACCCGAGCATCTGGAACGGCTCTACGCCAAGATGCAGAAGAACGGGAGTTCCGCCGCGACCGCGCACCAGGCGCATCGAACGATCCGGGCCGCGCTGAACGAAGCGCTCCGACGTCGCCACGTCGTGCGGAACGTGGCGACCCTCGCCAAGGCGCCGCGCCTCACTGACGACGAAGTCGAGCCCTACTCTGTCCTCGAGGTGCAGCGGCTGTTGGTGGAGGCGGGCAAGAGCCGAAACAGCGCACGATGGGCACTCGCGCTCGCGCTCGGCCTGCGCCAGGGCGAATCGCTCGGCATCAAGTGGCGTGACGTGGACCTGCCCGGACGTACCATTCGCGTGCGCCGAAACCGGCTGCGACCCAAGTACACACATGGCTGCGGAGACGTCTGTGGAAGACAGTACGCCGGGTACTGTCCGCGTCGAATCCGAAAGAACGAAGACACCGACGACACGAAATCCCGCGCGGGACGGCGCGTGATCGGCCTGCCGGACCGCCTAGTGGAACTACTCGAACTGCACCGCGCCCAGCAACAGGCCGAACGGCTCGCCGCAGGAGCGGCGTGGCAGGAAGGTGACTGGGTGTTCGCAACCGAGACCGGTGCGCCGATCAACCCGCGCACCGACTACACCCACTGGAAAGCGCTTCTGTCGGCTGCCGGAGTTCGGGATGGCCGGCTACACGACGCCCGGCACACCGCGTCCACCGTGCTCCTCATCCTGGAGGTGCCCGAACGCACGGTGATGTCCATCATGGGTTGGTCCTCAACCGCTATGGCCGCGCGGTACCAACACGTCACTAACGGCATCCGGCAAGACGTTGCCCAACGTGTAGACGGGCTGCTTTGGGAACCGCTTCCGGGGCGACCCACCCACAATGGGACGGCGGTCGACCGCAACGGATAGCCGGACAGGGGCACTCGATCCATTGAAGGTCGAGCACCCCTGTCTGAACCCACACCGCAGTGCGGCGCCTCAGAGCAGGATTGCTACCAACGCAACGATTCCCGCTACTGCCAGACCAGCAATGATCTGGACAGTCAGTTCCCGGAGGAGACGCCGACTAGACTGGCGCCGTCGACCTGAGCGGCCCTTGGTTTCGAACTCTTCGTCCTCTGAGGTGCTACTTTCGGGCAAGACGAGCCTCCTACAAGAGGTTCCCGTCGAGAGCCGCCCGGTTATCTTTGGCGAGAGAGCGGGCGGCTCTCGAACATGACGAGCTGTGAAGAAGCCAGCTCCCTGCTCAGGATCGTACTGCGTTTCAGAGGCCAATGCAGCCAATAGGCAACGAAGTCAAGGGCTCACTCAAACCCTTACCACTACTTCTTAGGCCAGACATCGATTTATCCTTGATTTCCAAGATCAGCGCTCTGGCCTGCCACTCTTTACCGTTGAATCCCAAGGCCACGGCGGTTGTCAGCAAAAATCAGGTGGCCCATGGGCCAACAAAGCGGATAAATTGCACCTAGCCGATGGCATGCAAGACGTCTTTAGAGGCGGATGGTCTAAATCTTCTTTCGAAACGAAGGCGCCCCGGCCGTGTGGCCCACCACCTCGGAGGGGAAGCGCCGCGCCCTTGGACCAAGTGAGACGGAAACTGAGACGGAACGACGGAAGCGGGGGGGGGGGGGGGGGGGGGGGGGGGGGGGGGGGGGGGTTGGGGGGGGGGGGGGGGGGGGGGGGGGGGGGGGGGGGGGGGGGGGGGGGGAAG